>CAYNQQ010000001.1:0-26664 GCA_964399385.1 uncultured Candidatus Bathyarchaeia archaeon
TCCCTGCCCCACGCCCCCGCCGCCCCGGCCGCGGCAACGATTAATAAGGAGGCCTCCGCAATCCCGGGAGATGCCATGAGGCTGAGGGCCGTCTTCGAGGAATCCTGCCCGAACTGCGGGGGGAGGATAAGCGATCTCAGGCTCGTGCTCGGGGTCCCATGCGAGAAATGCTTCCCGGTGCCGGATGAGGAATTGCTCGAGAAGCTCAGGGGCCTCGACAAACACGAAATCATGGCCTTCTGCCTGAGCAAGCTAAAGGAGCTCGGGACCCTGAAGAGGTATGCCGAGATAGCGGAGTTCCACGAGAAAATAAGGGATTTCGAGGAGTTCTTCGAGAAAGCCCTCGGCTGCCCGCCCTGGAGCGCCCAGAGGACCTGGGCCAGGAGGGCCCTCTCGGGCAAGAGCTTCGCCATAGTAGCCCCGACCGGGAGCGGCAAGACGGTCTTCGGCTCCGTGTTGGCCTTATACATGGCCAGTAGGGGCGCGAGGAGCTACATTCTCGTCCCGACCTCCCTGCTCGTTAAACAGGTCTACGAGAAGCTGACCGATATGGCCGGGAAGCTCGGCCTTGACCTGAGGATAGTATGCTATCACTCGATGCTCACCAAGAAGGAGGCCGAGAAGGCCCTCGAGGCCATCTCGAGCGGGGATTTCGATGTCCTCGTGACCACCTCGTTCTTCCTCGCGAGGAGGAGGGAGCTGCTGGCGGGGAGGAAGTTCGGCCTCGTCTTTGTCGATGACGTAGATGCCTTCCTGAGGTCCTCCAAGAACGTTGATGTGGTCCTCGAGATGCTCGGGATACCTGGCGAGGCCATAGAGAAGGCCCTCGAGCTCCTAAGGCTGAGGACGGAGATCTCCAAGCTGATGAGGGAGAAGAAGAGCGGGCCAGAGCTCGACGAGCTCAGGGCCAGGCTCCTCGACCTCGAGGCGGAGGTAGAGGTCGTCAGGAACTCGCAGGACAAAGGGGTCCTCATCGTGTCGGGCGCTACCATAAGGGCCAGGAGGACGAAGCGCATAAAGCTGTTCAGGGAGCTCCTGGGCTTCGAGATAGGAGGCCGCTCCGAGGGCCTCAGGAACATAGAGAACGTCTTCGTCCTCACGGACAGGACCGTGGAGGAGGAAGTCCTCGAGCTCGTGAGGAGGCTCGGGACGGGAGGCCTCGTCTTCGTGCCCCTGGACAAGGGCTCCTCCTACGCCGAGGAGCTCGCCAGCTACCTGAGGGAGAGAGGGATCAAGGCCGAGGCCTTCACGAGGGCGAGGAAGAAGGTGGTGGAGGCCTACGTGGCCGGGGATATAGATGTGCTCGTGGGCGTGGCGTCCTTCAGGAGCCCTCTCGCGAGGGGAATAGACCTCCCGGCCAGGATAAGATATGCGGTCTTCGCCGGCGTCCCCAAGATGAGGATAAGCCTCGCCATATCCGAGTTCAGGCCCCACAGGGCCATCATACTCCTGGCCAACCTCAGGGACGTGCTGCCCAAGGAGGATGCGGATAAAGCCGATGCCTACATAGCCAGGCTGAGGCGCATATCCAGCCTCCTGAGGCGCGAGGAGGTGAAAGAGGTAGTCCAGGCCCTGATCGAGGGCAGGCACCTCTCGGGCTTCTTGGAGAAGGCCCGCTCCTTCTTCGAGGAGGTCTGGCGCTTCCTCAAGGAGCTCATGGCCAGGCCGGACGTCAGGGAGGCGATAAAAACCAGCCCCCACCTCTCCCTGGACGAGGAGGCTGGCGAGCCCTACCTCATAGTCCCCGACCCCGTGGGCTACCTCCAGGCCTCCGGGAGGACATCGAGGTTCTACGCTGGCGGCATCTCTAAGGGCCTATCGGTCCTGGTCGTCGATGACGAGAAGGCCTTCAACGGCCTGAGGAGGGCCCTCAGGTGGTTCTTGGAGGAGGTCAGATGGGTCCCGATCGAGGAGGCCGATTTAGAAGCCATCATGGCCGAGGTGGACAGGGACAGGGAGGTCATAAGGAAGCTCATGGCCGGCGAGCTCATGATGGAGCTCAAGGACCCCATGAAGACGGCCCTCCTCGTGGTCGAATCACCCACCAAGGCGAGGACCATAGCGAGGTTCTTCGGGAAACCCAGCAAGCGCGAGGTAGGTCCTCTCACCGTCTTCGAGATATCGACGGGCGATTTCTTCCTCAACATAGTGGCGAGCAAGGGCCATGTCTTCGACCTCGTGACCAAGGGCGGTTTCCACGGGATAGAGGTCCACGATGGCCATTTCATCCCCATCTACGGGACCATAAAGAGGTGCCGTAGGTGCGGCGAGCAATACACGGACGACCTGGAGAAATGCCCTGTCTGCGGCGTGGAACTCGACGATAAGGCCGAACTCCTCGAGGCCCTGAGGAAGGTGGCGAGGGAGGTGGATGTCCTCCTCGTGGGCACGGACGCGGATGCCGAGGGCGAGAAGATAGGCTGGGACATAGCCGTCTCCCTGGCCCCTTACGTGAGGGAGATCAGGCGCGTGGAGTTCCACGAGATAACGCGCAGGGCCCTCATGGAGGCCCTGAGGAACCCGAGGGATATAGACGAGAAGCTGGTGGAGGCCCAGATACTGAGGCGCGTGGAGGACAGGTGGATAGGTTTCGAGCTCAGCCAGAAGGTCCAGGAGTACATGCACAGGAAGACGCTCTCCGCCGGCAGGGTCCAGACGCCCGTCCTGAGGTGGATAGTGGAGAGGTGCGAGGAGTGGAGGAGGAGCTTCAAGGACTGCTTCGGGCTCGAGCTCGAGAACGGGCTCAGGGCCGTCCTCAAGATGCCGAGGATGACGGCCAGGGAGGCCGAGGCCCTCGTCAGGGAGCTCGAGGGCTCCAAATGCCTCATCAAATCCGTCGAGCACGAGGAGGTCGAAATAGCACCGCCTCCCCCCTTCACCACGGACGCCATGCTCAGGGAGGCCTCCGCCAAGCTCAAGATGGGGGCCAGGCAGGTGATGGCTCTCGCCCAGGAGCTCTTCGAGACGGGCCTCATCACCTACCACAGGACGGATAGCACGCGCGTCTCCTCGGCGGGCATTGGGGTGGCCAAGGAGTACATCTCGGAGCGCTGGGGCGAGGAGTTCTTCGCCCCGAGGTCCTGGGCCGTGGGGGAGGAGGGGGCTCACGAGTGCATAAGGCCCACGAGGCCGATAGACGCCAAGAGGCTTAAGCAGCTGATAAGGATGGGCATCATAAGGACCGCGAGGCGCCTAAGGCCTGAGCACTTCGCCCTCTACGACCTGATATTCAAGCGCTTCATCGCGAGCCAGATGAGGAAGGCCAGGCTGGTGAGGCAGAAGGCCGTGATCGTGGTCAAGGGCCACGAGCTCGTCAGCGAGGGCTACTGCGAGGTGAAGGAGCCAGGCTTCACCCTCATAAGGCCCGTCAAGCTGGTCCCGAGGGTCTCCGAGGGCGAGGCGGTCATAAAATCCGTGAGGCACTGGCTCGAGGCGGAGGTCAAGCCCTTCACCGAGGGCGAGCTCGTGGCCATGATGAGGGAGAAGGGCATAGGCAGGCCCTCCACCTACGCGAAGATAATCTCCACCCTGCTCGAGCGCGGCTACGTCAAGCGGGATAGGTGGGGCCGCCTCCACCCGACCAGCCTCGGGAGGGCCGTCCTTAGGTTCCTGTACGATAGGTTCGAGCAGTACGTATCCGAGGAGACCACCAGGCGCCTCGAGGAGGCCATGAGGGCCGTCGAGGAGGGGAAGGCTGATTACCTGGACATACTGAGGGGCCTCTACGAGGAGATAAGGGCCATATCGGCCCTGAGGCCGAGTTGAGAAACAGGTTTTTATAGGGGCCCGAGGGCCATCTGGCCGAGAGGGTTAGGAATGGGCAAGCGCATCCTGGTCCAGAGGAGGGGCCGCGGGAGCCCAACGTTCAGGGCGAGCACCCACAAGAGGGTAGCTCCAGCCAGGTACCCGCCCCTCGATGGCGGGGAGCCGAGGGTCCTCAAGGGCCTGGTGAGGGAACTCGTCCACGATCCGGGGAGAGGGGCCCCCCTGGCCCTCATAGAACTCGAGGACGGCCGTGAGTTCTACAACGTGGCCGTCGAGGGCCTCTACGAGGGCCAGATAATAGAGTTCGGGCCTGGGGCCTCGAACGCGATAGGCAACATAGTGCCCATAGGCGAGGTCCCGGAGGGAACGCTCGTCTGCAACCTGGAGCTCAGGCCCGGGGATGGGGGCAAGCTGGCCCGCTCCTCCGGCGCCTACGCGACCGTGCTGGCCCACACGCACGAGGGCACCATGGTAAAGCTCCCCTCCGGCCGGACCAAGCTGCTCAAGGACCGCTGCCGGGCGACGATAGGGGTCGTGGCGGGCGGGGGGCGCATAGAGAAGCCCTTCCTGAAGGCCGGGAAGAAGTACTGGTGGATGAAGGCGAAGGGCCACAAGTACCCGAGGGTCCGCGGGGTGGCCATGAACGCCTGCTCGCACCCGTTCGGGGGAGGCAGGCATCAGCACCCCGGCAAGCCCACGACCGTATCGAGGCACGCCCCTCCGGGCCGTAAGGTAGGCCACATAGCCGCCCGCATGACGGGCCGCAAGGAGAAGAAGACGGTCCGCAGGGAACGCCGTTAGGCTCGGGCGGGCGGCCTCAGTATCTCCTCTATGGATTTCCAGGTCGGGGCGCACACGAAGGACCAGTATGCCTGGTGTATGAGGAAGGCCGTGTAGCCGAGCATGGCGGTGAAGACCGCTGCCCTGACCTTCTCACCTTCGTCCGAGATGAACTTGCCCGAGATCAGGGCCGCGACGGGCCCCACGGGCAGGAGATACCTATCATATATCTGATACATGCTGAGGACGGTCCTGAGCAGGACGAGGGAGATGAAGTTGACGAGGACGTAGGCCGCGAGGAAGGACAGCCTCCTATCGAATTTCCTAGCATCCTTGATCCATAGGACGAGCGGGACCCCGATGGTCAGGGCCATGTAGCGGGCGTAGAAGACCGCGTCCTGGAGGACCGTTATGCCCTCGTGCCTGTATATCGAGGAGTAGTAGGCCAGAAAACCGCCCCCCACCGTGCTTGATATATGGTGAACCCAGAGGGCGACCGGGATGCTGGCCAGCGCCAGGCCGGAAACGGCCTTGGCCACGTCCCTGGTCGTCAGCTCCTCCCTCGAGATGAGGAAGCCCAGCAGGAACGTGGCCAGGAGCACCGGTATCGCCGTGTATTTGGTCAGGGAGGCCAGGGCGTAAGCGAGGCAGGCCAGGAGGAAGTGCTTTTCCCTGCGCTTCTCGAGCCATAGGAGGAAGGCCAGGGCGGATATGGACGTGAAGGAGGCCATGACCATGTCCGTGAACAGCACTATGCTATACATTATGAAGTTCCAGGAGGCCAGGGTGGCTGCCACGGCATAGCTCGCTACCCTGCGCCCGTAGAGCTCCTTGGCCGTCAGGTAGACGGCCAGGAGGCAGAGGCAGGAGGTCAGGAGGACGGCAAGCCTCGGAACGGGCCTGAACGGGCAGATCAGGTACCAGAGCAGAGGCGGGTGCGGTATCCAGGTGTACCCCTCGGGCAGCGGGTCGAGCGGGTCCTGGGCCACGTGCTCTGCCAGCTCGAAGTAGAGCCATTCATCCCATATGAAGTGGTAGTTCAGGAAGTAGGCCCAGAAGAAGACCGCCGGGATGAGGAAGGAGAGGAACAGGTATTCCTCCGCTCTCTCGAAGGCCTCCCTCAGGTCCTGGAGCTTGACCCGGGCTCCCCTCTGCCCCACGCTGCCCCGCCCCCGGGGGCTGGCCTGGGAGGGCGGAAAGACTAATAAAGGGCCCCTCCAGGTAAGGATGGCCATGCCGAAGGAGTTCAGGTACAAGGGCTACACGCTCGAGGAGCTCCAGAAGATGTCCATGGACGAGTTCATAAAGCTCCTCCCGGCCAGGCAGAGGCGTAGCCTACTCAGGGGCCTGACCGAGGCCCAGAGGATACTGCTCAAGAAGATAAGGAAGGCCAGGGAGGCCATGAGGAGGGGGAAGAAGGTGGTCATAAGGACGCACGTCAGGGACATGATAATACTGCCCGAGATGGTGGGCCTCACCATCCACGTCTACAACGGCAAGGAGTTCGTGCCCGTGGAGATAAAGCCCGAGATGATAGGCCACTACCTCGGTGAGTTCGCGATAACCTGTAAGCCCGTCAAGCACGGGGCACCCGGTATAGGGGCCTCCAGGTCCTCCATGTACGTGCCCCTGAAGTGAGAGGGCCCTAAGGCCACAAGCCTTAAGGCCTTCTGCTCCAAGCCCGGTTGGTGTAGAACTGATGCAGAGGAGGCGGGCAGCCGCCTCAGCCCTGCTCCTTATCTCCTTATCCCTCGCCCTCACCCCCTTCTTCATAACGCGTTTCCCGGCCTGGAGCCAGGCCGAGGTCTACACCGAGGAGTACGTGCTGTCCTACAACCTAACGGTCCGGTACGAGAACAGGGGGAACGAGACCTGGGTCCTATCCGATGCCGATATGGCTGTCCCGTTGTTCTCCACGAACGAACTCCAAGACGTGAAGCTCGTCTGGTCCTCCGAGCCCGTGAAGGACGTGGTGGTGGATCAGGACGGGAACATGTGGGCCATCCTCGAGGCCCCGGTGGCGGAGCTCGAGCCGGGGGAGGCCCTCTTCTTCTCGGTCTCCTACGAGATCAGGTCAAGGCCGGGGGAGGCCCCCGACATCTCCATAGGGGAATCCGGCACCCTCGACCAGATACCGGAGGAGCTCAGGGAGGAGTTCTGTGGGCCAGCGGCCTGCTGGCAGACCGATTTCAAGCCCCTGAGGGATCTCGCGTACAGCCTGTCGAAGGGCGAGGAGAACGTGCTCGAGATAATTGCCTCCTTCGTTAGTTGGATACACTCCAACATAAGCTATGTCAGCTACGAGATGCCGAGGTACCCGAACGAGACCTTCTTGGGGCGGAAGGGGGATTGTGATGATCAGGCGAACCTCTTCATAACGCTGTGCAGGATCGTGGGCATACCGGCCTACCTCCAGGTCGGCTGCATCTACCTGTACCCCCTCCTCGGGAAGCACGAGGTCTCCGTGGGCTCCATGTGGTCCGGCCACGTCGAGTTCATATCCAAGGACGTGGCGTGGCACGGGTGGGCCGTGGTCTTCGTGCCCCCCTGGGGCTGGCTGCCCGTAGACCTCACGGCCGCCTACGGGCTCGAGGAGGACCCCCTGAACGCCATAAGGAACGCCATATACTGGTCCTGGGTCACTATACTCTACAGGGAGATCAAGACCACCGATTACATACGCGAGGCCTACGAGGCCAGGAAGTTCCTGCTCGAGAAGGGCATCTATGTCTTCCAATCCGAGAGCATGGCCCTGGTGGGGCACGAGGAGGTACCGAGGCCCGGCACGGCCCTGAGGGCCGTAAGGGCTCTCCTCTTCTACACGGCCATAACCGTGGCCGTCATAGGGGCGTCGGCGGCCTCTCTCGCGCTCTTATTGGCGAGAAGGGAGGGGCGGGAAGAGCCCATCACGCCCGCGGGGCTGTTCATGAGGCCCCGAACTCCTCGTACCAGCGCTGGTAGAGCTTGAGCACCTCCGGCTTTATGCTCGGTCTCCTCGACATTATGGCCATGATGAAGTCGGCCCTGCTCACGGGCCTGGGCTTGGTCCCGGGCTTGAGGGCCTCCCCGCTCTCGAAGAGCTCCCTGACGGTCGAGTAGTAGGCATCGAGGCATATGTCCCTTATGTCGCTGCCCGTGTACCCCTCCGTCATGTGGGCCAGCTCCTCGAAATCCACATCCTCGGCCACTTCTATGCCCTTCGTGTAGAGCCTGAAGAGACCCACGCGCGCCTCGAAGTCCGGGGGCGGGACGAGTATGCGCCTCTGGAAACGCCTTATGAACGGCAGATCCAGGTTCCAGGGCTTGTTCGTGGCCCCTATGACGTAGACGTGGAGTTTCTTCGTCTTGTCGTTTATGCCGTCCATCTCGCGGAGGAACTGGTTCCTCACCCTGACCTCGCCTCCCACCTCGTTATTGTAGGTGCCGAGGAGGCTATCGACCTCATCTATGAATATTATGGCTGGCCTTCCCTTCTCGGCCACCTCCCTCGCCCTCGCGAAGAGCCTCGCGACGTTCTTCTCGGCTTCCCCGAGCCACTTGTTCATTATATCGGCCCCGGACACCTCTATGAACTCAGCGTCTATCTCGTGGGCCACGGCGCTGGCGAGGAGCGTCTTCCCGCAGCCGGGGGGGCCGAACAGCAGTATGCCCCTCGGCCAACCGTGGGGGAAGAGGTCGGGCCTCAGGACGGGGTAGACTATAGCCTCCTTTATGGCCCTCTTCGCCTCCTCGAGATCCACTATGTCGTCCCAGGAGATGCCCGGCCTCGCCCCGGACGGCCTGGGGGGATGCCCTGGCCTCCCGGGCGCCTCAGGCCTCATCGGCTTAATGCCCCCGGGCTCAGGGAGCTTTTTTGGTCTCGGGACCTCGAGCCCGTCCAGGATGGGCTTGACCCTCACCTCCACGTCCACGGGCCTGGCGGCTTCCTCGAGCTCCTTCACGCGCTTCCTGTAGGCCTCTATCCTGGCCATGTAGAGGGACCTCAGGGAGGGCCTCATATCGGCTATCTTCCTCAGTATCCTTATGGCCCTCATGTACATCCTTATGGCTTCCCTGGCCTTGCCTTCCTTATCGAGCTCCACGGCCCTCCAGGCGTAGGCCGAGGCTATCTTCTCGAACTCCTTAACCACCAAGGCAGGCCCCTCCGGCCTGCCTCCCTATCTTCACGAGCCCTTTCTCCACCAGCCTCCTGAGGACATCGAGCACCTCGGCGGGCGATATGCCGAGGGCCCTCGCGCACTCGCCGACGTCCAGCCTGCCGTCCTCCTTCCTTATGTGGTCCAGCAACAGCTTCTCCAACTCCTCCGGGTCCCTCCCAGGTCCCCCGGCCGCCTGCGCGGTCAGCAGCTCCTTCGGGGCCTCCTCGGCCGGGCCCATCTCGGCCACGAGCCTCCTCGCCTTCTCCTCGAGTTCAGCCACCACCACGGACAGGGGGGCCAGAGCCCTCGCCACCTCCTCGAAGCTATCATCTATCCTCACCAGGACCTCGTTGAACGTGCTCATGGTATTGGACAGGCTGCTCTTGAGGAGGCCAAGATCCCTGGTGAACGTCTTCAGCAGGTTGCTGGTGGTCTTCGTAGCGAGACCGACCTCGCCTCTTACCGAGGCCAGCCTCCTGAGGGCCTCGAGCCTCAGCCTCAGGATGTGTATGTAGGCCTCGAGCTTCCTCAGCATGGCTAAGACGTTCCTTATCAGGAGTATCCTATCGGTGTAGGTGCAGGCGCTCAGGGGGATGTCCGCCCCCGGCCCGGGGTTCGCTATGAGCGCCCTCAGATGCCCCATGGCCTCCTTCTCCTTCGCGGCCAACAGCCTCACGGCGTTCTCCACTCTGCTCCTCGCCTTGTCCAACAGGGAGACGAAGGAATCGATGTTAGGTCCCGATAACATCGGTGGTCCCCCTGACCTCCACCTCTATCGGCTCCTCCCTCACGGGTGCCTGCTCCTCCAAGAGCCTCTGGAGCATGGACATGGCTTCCTCTATGTCCTTCTTCTCCTCCACCAGCCACCTCAGCCCGTTCATCAACATCCTCCTGAAGAGGTTGAAGCTCTCCTCGGATAGCCTCCCGAGTTCGTATTCAACGGCCAAGCAGGCCAGGCCCTTCCTGACATCCCTTATCTGCCTTACCACGGCCCTAAGGGCCCTGCCGGCCTTGGTCATGAGCTCCCTGGCCTCCCTCTGGAGTTCCTCCACCGAGTTCTCGAGGTCAACACCCATCTCCTCGAAGAAGCTCACGTCGACCTTCTCCTTGAGGTCCATGAGGAACTTGCTCTCCTTCCTGAGCAGTGCTGCCTTCCTCCTGAGGGCTTCTACCTCCTTCTTCAGGGAGGAGTGGACGACGACCTCCGAGTTGTTGTTCAGGGAGATGTCCGATAGCCTGAACTTCCTGAAGCGCCCGTCCCCCATCATGACCAGGACCCAGCTCACGTCCCCCCTGTGGTCCGTGAGGACGGAGACCACCATGCCGAGCTGGCGGCCGTGCTTGTCCTTGACCATCCTCCCTATGAGCTGGATTGGCTCCACGGGCCCCATCATGAGCTCTTCACCTTCCTGGCCTGCCCGTTTAGCAGGTCCGGGAGGGCGAGCTCGAGGTCCTTCTCGGCCGAGAGCTTTATGGCCTCATAGAGATCGGCGGCCTCCTTGCTCGTGAGCTCGGTCGGGACCATGGGCCCCGCCGTCATGTTGGTTATCTCCTCGAGCTGTTCCAGGGCCTCTTGGAGGAAGCTCATATCCCTGCCCATACTCGGCATGACGCTGTTTATGAGCGGGGCCACGATCCTTATGAGCCTCTTGAGGGGCTCAACGGTGGCCAGGGCATCCCCTATCATGAGGGCCATGGCGAGCCTGTTCATTATCAGCTCGAGGCAGAACTTCAGGTAGGATAGCGTCCTGCCGAGCCTCCCCACGAAGACGGCCTCGTTCGTAAACATCTTGGCTCTCTCCTCGTCGCCCTCCGCGAAGGCCTTCTTCGCCTCCTCCATGGCAGCCTTCCTCAGGGCGTTGAACTCCCCTATCTTCGCCGTCAGCTTCCTCACGCACTGCCTCAGGTTCACGAGGGCCTCGGAGATCTTCTTCTTGAGATTGGCCTTCCCCCTCACGGCGAGCTTTACGCGGTCCTTCAGGCCGAGCTTCAGCGAGCTCTTCCCGCCCCAGATGTCGGCAAACGATGTCATTTCTCCATCCCACCTCGAGGTGAGTGAAAGTATTCGCGGGCCCGTGAAAAGAGGTGTCGGTTAGCCCAATATACACGGTCTTGTGAAAAGCATAACTTGGCCCGGTGGGCCTCAGGTGGGACAGGCCAGGCAGGCTGTCAAGCCCATGTGCCCCTCCCCCCGGTTTTTCAAACACGGGGGGCCAAGCCAGCTAAATGCCCCCGGGCCCTCCAGCCAGCGGGTATGAAGAGGTTCCTGCTCCTACTGGGAGTGGGGATACTCGGCTTCTTGGTAGTAGCATCACTCTACCTGTTGGTGGAGCCCTTCCTCCCGATGCTCCCCGGCCTCATGGCCAGCCTCCTGCCGATACTGACGAGCCGCTGGTTCATAGCTGGCGTGATAGGGGCTGCCCTGGCCATAATAATATTCCTGGCATGGGCCTATTCGGGCGAGTGGTAGGAGGACGCTATCTCCCTCAGCTTCTCGGCCACAGCCCTGAACATGGAGCACGTCGATACGTCGAGGACGGGCACCATGATCCTCTCCTTGGTCTCTATCACGCGCTGGTAATCGGGCATGAGGGAGAAGCACACGAGGGCCCAGTAGACCCTGCCCTCCCTCACGAGTTCCGAGACGGTGAGCTTGGTCGTGAGGGGCACGGGGTAGTAGAGGAACGCAACGCCATCGGCCCAGTAGATGCCCGTGGGCCTGCCCCCGGCCGCTATGTTCGCGAAACGGGCCAGCTCCTCTACCGACCTGAAGAACAGGACCTCTTTTATGACCAGCTCCTTCACAGGCTCAAGCCTGACCGATGGGCTGGACAAGGCCCGCACCTCCCAGGCATGTGCCAGAGGATTTAAAATCTTAGCGGGCGCCTCGCGCCCTCCGGAGGCAGGGGTCCCGGTCCGATCGGGGGCTTCTCACCTGTAGCTCGTCTGGAACCTCGCCCTGGCGCCACGGCCACCGTATTTCTTGGGCTCCTTACGCCTCGGGTCCCCGGCCAGCATGGTGCGATCGTACTCTATGAAGAGCTCCCTTATCCTCTCGTCGCCTGTCCAGAGGTAGAGGCCCCTCGCTATGGCTATCCTCGCGGCCTCGGCCTGCCCCATGAAGCCCCCTCCCCTGACCGTCACGTCTATGTCCACGCTGTTCCAGACCTCCTTGCCCACGAGGAGGAGGGGCTCCATTATCTTCCACCTGGCGGACTCGGGCATCAGTATCTCGAGCGGGACCCCGTTTATCCTGACGCGCCCTATGCCCTCTCTTATGACGGCCCTGGCTATGGCCGTCTTGCGCTTCCCGCTGGTGAGTATTATCCTCCTCCTGACGGGCATACCCCCGCCCCCGGGCTTGACGGAGGTGGCGCGGGCCTACTTATATGTGCTCCCCGCCAGCATGGTCAGGGGTTCCAGCCTATCTCCCTCGCCAGCTCCCCGACCGTTATGTAGGGGCACCTCAGCTTGTCGGCCCTCGCCTCGGGTATGGTCTGGACCTCCACATCCTTGAGCTCCTCCGGGACCCCTATGAAGACCTTGAGGCGCCTCAGGGCCTTCTTGCCCTTCTCCTTGTAGCGCGGCAGCATGCCCCTTATGGTCCGCCAGACTATTCTGTCCGGCCTCCTGGGCCAGTAGGGGCCCTTCCTGTAATGGCCTATCTGGAGCCTCTCCTTGTAGCGCCTTATGACGGCCTTCCTCTTCCCGGAGATGACGGCTTTCTCGGCATTCACTATGGCTATGCGCTCCCCCATCAGCAGCCTCTTCGCCACCACGCTGGCCATCCGGCCCAGTATGAGGCCCGTGGCATCTATGACCGTCCAGCCCTCGAAGCCGCTGGCCTCGGGAGCCGACATGCCCCATCACTCCATTATCTTCACTCCCGAGCCCCTCGGGTTCTGCTCCACCAGCTCCCTTATGGTCAGGCATTTCCCGCCCGCCGCCTCTATCTTCCTCCTCGCGCTGGCCGAGAAGGCGAAGGCGGCCACCTGGACCGGGTGGTCTATGAAGCCAGCCCCCAGCACCTTGCCCGGGACCAGCACGATATCCCCGGGCTTTGTGTGCCTGTTTATCTTGCTGACGTTGACCTCGGCCCTGCGGCTCCTCGGCCTCTCCAGCCTCTCGGCCACATCACGCCATATCCTGGCCCCTATCTCCCCGTACTTCCTGCGCAGGAATCTTATGAGCTCCCTAAGCTCCGGGTTCTGTATCTCACGCCTCAACGGCCACCACCTCCTTGAGCTTCTCCTCGAACTCATCCAGCTTCCTATCCAGAACCTTGACCGCCTGCTCCAGGATGACCTCGGGCGGGAGGACGCCCGTGGATTCCACGTACATTATGAAGGACCCCTCCTCCCACGATATATCTATGGCCGGTGGGTCGAGAGGGCATACGTCGGCGCAATCCCTGCAGAGCGTGCACGCCATCACGTTCTTGACCCTCATGGCGTTCCCCGTCCTGTCCAGGATCTTCCTCGGGCATATCTCCATGCACCTCCCGCAGAGGGTGCACCTCGCCACGTCGATCCTTATGACGGGTAAATACTTGTGGGTGGCGGCCGAGACGGGCTGCCACCTCGCGTGCTGGCTCCCGGTCCCGAGCCTCGCCGTGGCTATGAGGTAGATCCTCTGGCCCGGGGCGAGCTTCACTATGGGCATGTTGGGGTGGAGGGGCACCACGTCCGGGCTATCTGATTTTAGGTCCCCCGAGTAGACGGTTATGGTCTCCTCCTTGGCCTCCGCCGAGAGCTCCAGCCTCACGACCTTATTCGGTTCCTCCTCGAGGATGGACGGGTTCATCTTAAGGGGTATCAGGCCTATCCTGTGGGCCAGCACCTCGTCATCGAGGACGGAGCTGTTCTCGAGTATACCGACCTCCTCTATGGCCATGCAGGGGACCTCGGCTATCATTATCCTCCTCAGCGCGTTCACGAAGGCCGTATCTACCCCCCTGACCAGCAGGCGCAGCGTCTCGCCCGTGAGCTCTAACATCTCTACCTCCATGGCTTTCGGCACCACGCAGGCTGGGGGCATAAAAGCCTTAGCGATCGGCCTAAAGCCCGGCGGTGCCCAAGAGGGGGTGGTGATGGGCTTGGGGGAGCTGGTGCTAAAGAAGGAGGCCCTGAGGGCCTACCTGGCGGGCCTCTTCGGGGATGAAGTGGAAATCCTCGGGGTGGGGGAGCTCGGGGGAGAGGTGAAACCCCTCGAGGACGTCAAGGCCTTCGGTTACGGCAGGCCCTTCGTGGTGGAGTTCGAGGTCCGGGGCCAGAGGAGGGAGGCCGTGTTATGCACCATAAGGCCCGGCCCCTTCGGCCACGAGTACAGGTCGGATAGAGCTGCCATACTGCTCTGGCAGTTCGATGCCTTCAACAAGCTCCCGAGGCACGTGAGGGCCCTTGATGTGGGGGCCTTCACCAGGGATGGCCGTATGAAATCCCTCGGCGATTGCGGGGAGTTCTTCCTTCTCGTCGAGAAAGCGGAGGGCGTGCTCTACCACGTGGACCTCGATAGGATACTATCTGAGCTCGAGCTTACCGATCTCGATAGGCAGAGGTGCCTGGCCCTGGCCGATTACCTGGCCGAGATACATGCCGTCAAGAGGGATGAACCAGGCCTCTACGTGAGGAGGGTGAGAGACCTCGTGGGCCACGGGGAATGCATAATGGGCCTGATAGATAGCTACCCCTCCGGCCTGAGGTACGCGCCTGAGGAATTCCTGAGGGAGCTCGAGCACGCCTGTGTGGATTGGAGGTGGAGGCTGAAGAAGAAAACGCATAGGCTTAGCCAGGTGCACGGGGACTTTCACCCCTGGAACATCCTGTTCAAGCCGGGGACCACGGACTTCACCGTCTTGGACAGGAGCCGCGGGGACTGGGGCGAGCCAGCCGACGATGTAGCCGCCATGACGGTCAACTACATCTTCTACGGCCTCAGGGCCTACGGGCGCCTCGAGGGCCCCTTCGAGGAGCTCTTCAGGGCCTTCTGGGAGCGCTACCTGTCTAAGACCGGGGACGAGGAGATCCTCGAGGTGGTCCAGCCCTTCTACACGTGGAGGTGCCTCGTGATCGCGAGCCCGATCTGGTATCCCACCCTGGCCGAGGAAGTCCGGGTCAAGCTCCTCTCGTTCGCGAGGAACGTGCTCGAGACGGACGTGTTCGATGTGGGTGCCGTGAACGACTACATAGAAGGTTGAGGGGCCTTTGAGCTGCTTCCTCCGAGGGTCATTAAGCTTGAGCTCACGAGCAAGCCCGAGGACATGAGCATCAGTATCTTGAGGACCGTGACGACGAACATGGCCAGTGGAGCGTGGGTCACGAACGGGTGTACGAGGATGAACGTCACCGCCAGGGCCATGAGGACCGAGCCCCGGGCCAGCCTGCCCCGCCTCCGATCGGCCCCAGGGCCGGTGGGCAGGAGGCCCCTCCTAACGGCCCTGAGAAGGCTGAAGCAGCTCACGTAGCCAGCGATGACCATGAGGACGACCGATGACGCCAGGAGGGCCGTGTATAGCATTAGGGTGCAGAACACGGGCAGGAGCATGACGCTGGCCCCCGCGAAAGCCAAGACCGCCGTGGCTACCGGGAAGCATAGGAGGACCTTGTCCAGAGGCCCGAGCTTCTGTTCCTCGGCCAGGTTGACGTATAAGCGCACGGTGGTGAAGAAGGCCGTGGCCAAGGTGATGCTGAGGGCTGTGGCGAGCATCTCAAAGACGTAGGTTAGCCGGAGAAAGGGCGCTATGTCGGTGGCCACGTGGCCCAGGGTATGCATTAGGTCCCCAATGCCTATCAAGAGGAAGCCCAGGCCGAGAATACGGAGCGCCCTGTCGCCCTCGGCCCTGGCCACCAGGGAGACCGCCATGCCGATGCCGATCATGGTGGCCTCGTACACGATGCCCAGGCCGTAGATGACCAGCCTCAGGCTAAGGGGCATCTCCGGCACGCTTAACCACCTTCGCCGAGTAAGACGATTCTCTTTAAATCTGCGCCGCCAGACCGTACCGGGAGCTAAGGCATGCGAGGGCGCCAGGGGGAGGGCTGGGCCATCTGGATAACCGGCCTCCCCTCGAGTGGGAAATCCACCATAGCGCGTGGGCTGGCGAGGAAGCTGGCCGAGATGGGGGTAAAAGTCCAGGTGCTCGAATCAGATGAGCTAAGGCGTGTTCTAACACCTAAGCCCACGTACAGCGAGGAGGAGAGGGCCTGGTTCTACGGCGTGATGGCCTGGATAGGCTGGCTACTCGTGAGGAACGGGGTGAACGTCATATTCGATGCCACGGCGAACAGGCGGCGCTACAGGGAGAGGGCCCGCGAGCTCGTAGGCCCGGACAAATTCATGGAGGTCTACGTCAGATGCCCCCTCGAGGTATGCATGAAAAGGGACCGGAAGGGCATTTACAAGCTGGCCCTCGAGGGGAAGGCGAGAACAGTCCCGGGCCTCCAGGTTCCCTACGAGGAGCCAGTCAACCCGGATGTCGTTGTCGATACCAGCGCCATGGGGCCAGATGAGTGCGTCGATGCGATCCTTAGGGCCGTCCTGAGGCGTTTCTATGGCCGCTAAAGGCCCCTGGTCCATTTCTCGAGTATCTTTTTGGCCTCCTCGCCCCTGCCCTCGGCTATGCACATCAGGGCCTTGGCCAGGTCCCTGACCCACGGGTTCGCCCTGGCCACCATGGCCGTGTCCACGGGGACGGCCAGCCTCCTGTAATCGAGCCAGCCTATTATTATGGCCAGCGGCACGTATATCAATACGAAGGTCAAGGCGAAGTAGCTCAGGTGAGCGAAGAACTCCCTGAGGAAGACGACGTTCTCCACCAGGAGCCTGTACTGTATGACGATGAAGTTGGCGAAGGAGAGCAGGAAGACCAGGTATACGTTGTGGCCCCGCCTGAAGTAGGTCCAGTACCTGAGCAGCCTGGTTTTAAGCCCTCCCATTTCTCCCACTCCACGCTGACCTGTATGAGCTGATTAAAAAGCGCGATTGAGAACCGGGCCCGCCGGGGCCTATCTCATCCTCGCCATCTTCCTCTCCCTTATCATCCTCGTCACGCGGTCGGTCAGGCCCTCGACGTGGGATTCCCTCTCTATCTTCATTATGGCCTCGACGACGAGCTCCTCGTCCTCGGGGCTCTTGCCCCTCACGAGTATGACGCCGTTCATGCCTATCGTTATCTGGCAGCCCGTCTCGCGCTTAAGCATGCTTATCATGGAGCCCTTCTTCCCTATGAGCCTCGGGACCTTGGAGGGCGTTATCCTCACTATACGGCCCTTGGTCACCTTGCCGAGGCCGGGCTCGTTCAGGGTGAGGAGGGGGTTCATGGTCCTGTCGTAGGCCTTCACCTTGGCTATTATGGTGTCCCCCACGGACAGGAACCTGGCGAGCTCCTCCTTATCGGGCCTGAAGGGCCTTCCGAGGGCATCCACGGCCCTGAGTATCGCGAGCCTCGGGGCCCTTATATCGACGGCCCAATTGCTGACGCCCATATCGACCACATCCCCTATGACTACATCACCCACCTTCGGCACGTAGAAGGCGTTTAGGGCTATGACGCTCACCTTCCGCTCCTCCTTGAGCTCGAAGAGGCCTACCCTCGTGGCGTAGAACCTATTGCCTATCCTATAGACGTTGTCGCCTGCCTCGTAATCCCCCTCGGCCAGCAGATCGCCCGGCACCACCAGCTCGCGCCTGTTGAAGAACAGGGTCAACCCTCACCCTCCACCAACGTTATTATGGCCGAGCCCTTGGTGAGCTCCCCCAGCTTCTCCAGGAAGGGCCCGTAGAGGCCAGCTGGCATCTCGAGTTCTACCTTCCAGGAGCCGTCTGTGCCCCATTCTTCCTTCAGTATCTTCCCGTAGTTCTTCACGACCCCATAGCAGCGCCCCACGTGCTGGGGCGGTATTATGGCCCTCACCACGAAGAGCTCCATGCTTATCGGCAGGACGGCCTTGAGGCGCTCTATGACCTCCCTGGCCTGTTCCTCGGCATCCCTGAACGGGTCGATCGGGTAGCCCACTTGCTCGAGGGCCTGCTCTATCCTCGTCGGTGGGTGGGGGAGCTTGGTCCTCGGGTCCACGCAGTGCCTCGATATGAAGGTTATTATCTGCCTCTTCTTCTCCTCTATGAGCTTCTTCCTCTGCTCGGCCGTTAGGAGGAGCTCTCCCTTCCTCAGGATGATCTCTATGGCCTTCATCACGTCATCTGTCCCGAAGGCCTTGAGGAGGGCCTCCCTCGAGGCCTTAAAGCCCTTCTTCGAATCCGTGTAGATGATGTCCATGGCTATTATCTCGTCTATGGGTACCTCCTTCCCCATCTTGAACTCAAAGGCCTTGTCGGGGTCGACGAGCACCTCGAACCTCTCGCCGGCCTTCACGTACCTCACGACCGTGTATTTCTTGCTCATGACCGATTACCTCATCAGGAGCCTGCTCTTGCCTTCTCTATGTAGGTTCTGACCTCCTCGTTTGAGAGGAGCCTGTACTTCTTCGTCTCGGCCGGTATGACGGCTATCCTTATCCTGGCCTCCTCCCTGCCGGCCTCGCCTCTCCCCTCCCCTCCGGCCTCTATGGATTTCAGCAGGCATTTCACGGCCAGGGTTATGGCCTCGTCGAGCGTCATGTCCTCCCTGTACTCCTTCTTCAATACTGACTCGGCTACCTCGCGCCCCTTGCCCATGGCCACGGCCTTGTAGGACCTGTAGAAACCGCCCGGGTAGGTTATGAAGACCCTCGGCCCCGTCCTGTCTATCCCGCCTATTATCAGGCAGACCCCGAAGGGCCTGACCCCGGCGTGCTGGGTGTAGAGCTGTTTTATATCGCAGATCCTCTTGGCCACTATCTCGACGTCTATGGGCTCGTCGTAGAGCAGCCTGTTGCTCTGGGCGTATATCCTGGCCTGATCCACCAGGACGCGCCCATCTGACCCGAGGCCCACTATGGCCGCCCCTATGTGCTCGTCCACTTGGTAGAGCTTCCACTCGAAATCGGGGTCTTGGAGCTCCGATTCGAGCTCCTCTTCTGCCCCGAGGACGACCCCTTCTTTACATCTCACGCCTATGACGGTCCTCCCCCTGTTGACGGTCTCCATGGCGTACTCGACCTGGAATAGGCGTCCTTCTGGCGAGAAGACGGTTATCGCCCTGTCGTAAGCTCCTGGCATGGCGAATGCCACAGTTTAGCACCTCCCGCTCCAGGGACTAAGGGGAAGCAGGGCTATTTTAAAACCTTTGCGTGAACGAATAAGCCAGGGGCAGGCCAAGGATTATATCGGTGCCGACCGCATGTCATCAGGGCTCCCCGAGGTCAGAGGGCATGGGAGAGGCCAGCGGGCTCGAGGAACTCTCCAAGAAATTGGATGAGGTCCTCGAGAAGCTGGACATGATAGAGAAGAGCCTGAGGGCCCTCAAGGAGCTCGGCTTCCTCCCCGACCTCATGGCGATAATCCTCGGCGGGACCGAGGTATGCTCGAGCCGCCTCAGGGCCCTTAGGAGGGCCCTGGTGGCCGAGGAGGTGCTGAGGCGGCTCAGGCCGGCCGATGATATATCAAAGCACATAGTAGAGGCCCTGGCGGAGGGAGGCCCCATGAACATATCAGAGCTCACGAGGGCCCTCAGGGCGAGGAGGGGGACGGCCTCCCGGAGGGTGGTGAGGGAGAGGCTCATGAGGCTGCTCGAGGAGGGCCTGGTGGTCGAGGTAGGAGGTTTCGGCCGGAAGTTCGACCTCCCCGTGGGTGGCCAGGCCCTGGCCAGGTCTGACCGGAAACGTGAAGAAGGATGACCAAGCCACTTGGGACCGGGGTAGTTGGGGTGGGCGAGGAGCGCAAGAGGTGGAGGACCTCTGAGGCAGAGGAGGTGGCCGAGGTCATGTCGGCTCTGGCCGAGACCCTGCCCAAGCTCGTGAGGAACACCATAGCCATCCTCATCTCCGAGGAGGCCGGGAGAAGGCTGGGCAAGGCCGTGGGCTCCTTCTACAAGGAGCTCGTGGAATCAGGAATTAACCCGAGCGAGGCCCTGAAGATGGCCAAGGAGTACATGGAGGGCCTGATGAGGCTCGAGGGGACCCTCCCGAGGCTCCTCGAGGTCCCGAAGCCCAAGGTCGAAATCGAGGAGGCTGAGGAAGGCGAGGAGGCCGGGGAAGCCAGGGAAGGTGAGGCAGAGAGATGAGCTGGCTCCTCAGGAGCCTGAGGGGGCTGGTTAAGCTCTCCTCCACCTTTTTATCCCTTAGGCTATTCGCCCGCGGGAAACTCAAGGCATCGGTGAAGGCCTTCAGGAAGGAACTGGCTTCCCAGGGCCTCCCTCCCCAGGTGGTCGAGGACCTGGTGGAGCACTACCGGAGGCTGGGCGAGGACTTCGTGAGGTCCCTGCTCTCCAAGGGCATGACCGCCATCAGGGAGGCCGGCTTCCTGGCCGACATCACGAGGGAACTCCTTCGATGAACCTCCTGGCCAGTTCCTTGAAGGGCTCCAGGTCTATGGCCCTGCGGAGGAACACCATTTCATACTCGGGCGGTCCAGCCCCGTGCCAGGTGGCCGGGCAATGCATGAGCCATAGCTGGACGAGCCTCGCGAGTTTTATCCTCTCCTCGGCCGGGAGCCGGGCCCCAAGGTAGGTCTTCAGCTTCTCCCCGATATCGGGGAGCTCGAGGTCCTTGAGGGAGGGGGCCGTCACGACGAGGCCTCCCGTCGTGTCGCAGGCGTATTTCACGACCTCGTAGAAGTACTCGGCCGAGAGGAGCTTGGCCATGTTCGCGTAGACCAGGTCGGGTGCGTAGAAGCCCGAGCCCTCCGGGTCCTCATGCCCGTTCTCGGCCGCCATCCTGGCGCAGGCATATATGATGTTCCTCATGACGACCGCCCTGGTCAGGTAATCCCTTATGTGCCTCGCCCTCGAGGTCCCAAGCCCCTCGGCCGTGAGGGCCATGATGCCTATTATTATGTCCATGAAGCCCGCTTTACACGAGCCCCCGCAAACCATCCTGTGTATGTTGGCGAACCTCGACACGAGCTTGGCCGCGTAGCCGACCTCGCCGTAGAGGAAGACGTGGTCCCAGGGGACGAGGACGTCATCGAATATTATGGCGCAGGTCTCCCTGAAGCCGTAGGGTAGGTTGGGCACATCTGGGCCGCCCGCGAGCCTCATGGCCGTGTAGAAGTTGAACTGGCCCACGTACCTGACCCCCTCGGCCCCGGCCGGGACGGCACAGGCTATCGCGAACTTCTCCTCGCCCTCCCTAAGAGCTATGTTGGGTATCACCAAGTGGTAGTGGTTCGCCCAGGCCCCGCTCTGGTGGACCTTGCAGCCTCTTATCACCACGCCGTCTGAGCGCTCCTCCACGACCCTCACGAAGGCATCCGGCTGCTGGGCTGGCCTGAGGCTCCTATCGCCCCTCGGGTCGGTGACGGCCCCAGAGCACCTCAGGTCTCCGTCCTCGAGGCCCCTTATGAAGGCCCTGAGGCGCGAGTGGTAATCGGTCCCGAGCTCCTTGTCCATCTCCCAGGTCGTGGCCGCGAGAGCGGTGAGGATATCGCAGCCCGGGCAGGCGTAATAGCAGGTCCCGAACTCCCTGGCGTAGATGAGGCCCATCTCTACCCTCTTGGCGAGGTCCTCCCTGCTCCTGTGGACGCTTATGCTCCTGCTCACCTCGCGGCCCGTGAGGAAGGACCTGGCCGTCAGCACGCCCCTGTAGGCCGGGTCCTTCTCCATCTCGTAGGACCTCATCATGACCCTGAGGACGGGGGAGGTCGCAGGATGCTCCATCAGGTCCTTGACGAGCTCCCCGCCCACGTAGACCTTCCTCTCGGGCTTCCTGACCGTCTCCAGGTATTCCTCGGGCGATAGGAATACCATGGCTGGGCCCTGGCCCCGGCCTCCCCCCAGGCTAAAAAACTTGCGGAAAAAGATTAAAGCCGAAAAGCCCATGCGTGTGGAGGTCGTGGGATTGGGGCCCTGGGAGAAGAGGATAATGGGCTTCCTCATAGCCCTGCTCGGCCTCACCTTCTTAGGCCTCGGCCTGCACACAGGCCAGCTCCAGCTGGCCCTCAAGCTGGTGGTCAGAGCCCTAAAATCGGCTCTGACAGGCCTGGGGTGATGCTTTTGGAGCTCGCCCAATTCAGGGAAGAGGAGATCACGAGGGCCATAATGAAGGCCGCCCTCGAGGACTGGCTCGAGATAACCGATGTAGATGTGGTCATAGCTGGCGCCGGCCCCTCGGGCCTCACGGCCGCCATCCACACGGCCAGATCTGGCCTCAGGACCGTGGTCTTCGAGAAGAAGCTGTCCTTCGGCGGCGGGATGGGGGGCGGGGGCATGCTCTTCCACAAGGCGGTCGTGGAGGAGCCCGCTCACGAGCTCCTGGCCGAGGTGGGCTGCAGGCTGAGGGAGGCGGGGCCCGGCCTCTACACGGTCGATACGGCCGAGATGATAGCCAAACTCGCGTCCGCAGCCGTGGACGCCGGGGCCAAGATATTGCTCGGCGTCTCCATAGTGGACCTGATGTACAGGGCCGAGCCCGTGAGGATAGAGGGCGTGGTGGTTCAATGGAGCGCCGTGGAGCTCTCCGGCCTCCACGTGGACCCCATGGGCGTGAGGGCCAGGGCCGTCGTGGACTGCACGGGCCACGATGCTGAGCTCCTGGCCCTGGCCTCATCGAGGATACCGGAGCTCGGCCTCGAGCTCAAAGGCCATAAATCGATGTGGGCTCCCGAGGGCGAGAGGGCTGTCGTGGAGGCAGCCGGGAGGGTGTGCCCCGGCCTCTACGTGGCCGGGATGGCCGTCGCGACCCTCTACGGCCTGCCGAGGATGGGCCCCGTCTTCGGGGGCATGCTCCTCTCGGGCAAGAAGGTTGCGGAGGAAATCATAAGGGACCTGTCGTCTTAGCCCCTCGTCTTGAGCTCCTCCGCCAGCCTCCTGATGAAGGATTTCACCTTCTCCTTATCCCCCCTCACGAGGAGGAAGCCATCCGGCTGGAGTTCCGTTGAGACCCCCTCCCTCGAGGCCAGCTCCTCGAGCAGGTCGAAGGGTATCTCGTCTGATACCCTTATCCTGACCCAGTGCTCGCCCCTCGGGAGGCCAGGCCTGAACCTCATCCCTGTCTCGGGGATTACCTCAGCCTCCGATAGGGAAGCCGATATCCTCTCTTCCCACCTCTTGGCCTCCCTCCGCCCCAGCCTCATCTCGGCCTCGGCCAGGAGGTAGAACTCCACGTTGGTGAGCAGCTGGTCCACCGTGCTGGCGGCCCCCTCGCACTCCGGGCTTATCTTGAGGACCTCTATGAGCGATCTCGCGGACCTGAGGTCCCTCACCACATCGGGCGGTATATCGGCCCCCCTCGACCTGAGGAGGGTCAGTAGGTCCGAGAGGACCCTCCAGCGTCTCTCGAGACCCGACAAGCCTTTTCACCTCGAACCCCTGGTTTCGCGGGGGATTTAAGCTGTTGGCACGGGACTTCACCGAGTATTTATATTACTGTTCCTCCAAGCCACGGCGCGGGCTTGAGGGCTTATTTCGCCCCCTGCGGCATAGGGCTCGGCCACGTAACGAGGTGCAAGGTCGTCTTAGATAGGCTGAGAACTCAAACCCCGGTGAGGGCCTTCTTCGCCACCTACTATGATGCCCTCCATTACGCCAGGTCAGCTGGCCTCGATGTGCTCGAGATACCCCCGATGACCATAATATCCAAGGACACGGGGGAGATCGACGTCAAGGAGACCATACTTTACTTGGCCTCGAGGGGGAGGCTGGCGGCCATAGCCGTGAGCCAGCTTGCCTACGACCTGAAGTACATGGCGGCCGTGAACCCGGACGTGGTGGTATCGGACACGAGGGCCATGGCCATAATAGCCGCCAAGCTGCTCGGCATACCATGCGTCTGCATAACGAACCAGATAAGGTTCTACGTCCCGAGGAAGAAGAGGCTACTCAGGGTATCGAGGCTCACCGAGACCTCCATCTTGGCCTTGATAGGCCAGGTGTGGGCCATGGCTGACGAGATACTCGTGCCCGATTTCCCCGAGCCCTACACGGTCTGCTACATGAACCTTGAGGTCCCGGAGAGGCTGAGGAAGAGGCTGAAGTTCGTGGGGCCCATACTGTCCAAGAGGCCTGATGAGCTGCCCGGGAGGGAGGAGCTCAAGGAGAAGCTGGGCTTCGACCCGGATAGGCCCCTCATACTCGCTCCAGTGGCCGGGACGGAGAGGGACAGGAGCTTCTTCGTCAGAACGGTCTTCAGGATACTGAAGAAGATGGTATCCAAGGGCTACCAGGCCGTCCTAAGCCTTGGGAGGCCGGACCTCAAGCACAGGGTCTTCATGGATAAGGATGGCCTCAGGGTGCTCTACTGGATAAGCGATTTCCCGGCCTACCTCAAGGCCTCGGACGTGGTGGTGATGAGAGGGGGGCACACGAGCATAATGTATTGCATGGCCTACGGGAGGCCCATGCTCATAATACCCATGCCGAGCCATACGGAGCAGATGCTCAACGCCCTCAGGGTGAAGAAGCTCGGGGTGGCGAAGGTCATGCTCCAGGAGGAACTCTCCGTAGAGAAGGCGAGCAGGGCTCTCGAGGCCCTGATGGAGGACGAGTACCTGAGGTCCGCGAGAGCCGTCTGGGAGGTGGCATCCGGCCTCGATGGCGCTGGCGAGGTCGTCAAATCCATCTTGAGGCTGACGGGCGAGGCCTGACGGCAGGCTTATTAGATTCCGATGTCATATCCCTTGGGCCCGTGATGAGGACTTACCCGCCGGAGGGATGACGTGGACCCGGTTGGCTGAGCCCATGCTTATAGGCCGGGATGGCCTCTCCCGGCGGTGGGCGATGGACTTCCTATCGCCAGAGGAGGCCAGGAGATACGACAGGCAGATGAGGGTGGAGGGCTTCGGCCCGGAGGCCCAGCTCAAGCTCAAGAGGTCATGCGTTCTGGTGGCCGGCCTCGGGGGCCTTGGCTGTCCCTCCTCAACCTACCTCGCCCTGGCCGGTGTTGGGAAGCTAATCCTCGTGGACAGGAGCAGGGTGGACCTCAGCGACCTGAACAGGCAGTTCCTCTACGGGCCCGAGGACGTGGGCAAGCCCAAGGCCGAGGTGGCAGCCGAGAGGATATCGGCCCTGAACCCCCACGTGGAGGTGGAGGCGCGTGATGAAAGCCTCGAGGAACACAACATACCGGGACTGTTGGAGGGCGTTGACCTGGTCGTGGACGGCCTCGACAACTGGAGGACGCGCCTCCTGGTGAATAGGGCCTGTGTCGAGAAGGGCATACCGTTCGTCCACGCCGGCGTGAGGGGTTTCTACGGGCAGGCCACCACCGTGGTGCCGGGCGAGGGGCCCTGCCTGAGGTGCATACTGAAGGCCGTCCCGCCTGAGGAGGATGTGGTGCCCGTCCTCGGGCCCACGCCAGCCGTGATGGCATCTATACAGGCCCTCGAGGCCATAAAACTGCTGACCGGCCTCGGGAAACCCCTGGTGGGCCGTATCCTGATCTTCGATGGCCTGAACATGAGGTTCGAGGAGATAGCCATCAGGAGGGACCCGCGCTGCCCTGTGTGCGGGCGGAGGGCGGGCCGATAGGGGTTATCCCAAGAGTTAAAAGGCTTGGGAGGATTGGCCGGCACGGAGGGTAGGGTCATGACGAGGAGAATAGTCATCATAGGGGCCAACGCGGCCGGGGTGGCGGCTGCCGCTTTCGCGAGGAAGACGGATAGGAAGGCCGAGATAACGCTCATAGAGAAGGACAAATACGCTGGCTACTCGAGGTGCGGCCTCCCGTTCGTCATAGGGGGCGAGATACCGAGTCTCGAGGACATAGTGCTTTACCCGCCGAGCTATTACAAGATGATGAGGTTCGACCTGAGGCTCGAGACCGAGGCCAAGAGCATAGACCTCGGCTCGAGGACCGTCAAGGTGGTGGACAAGGAGGGGCGGGAGGAGGAGATAGGTTTCGATAGCCTGATAATATGCACGGGCGCGAGGCCCTGGATACCGCCGATAGAGGGCAGGGAGAAGAAAGGCGTCTTCATGCTGAGGACGATAGATGACGCGAGGGCCATAATGGAGGCCATGGCCAGGGCCAAGAAGGCCGTCGTCATCGGGGCCGGGGCCATAGGGCTCGAGGTGGCAGCGGCCATGAGGGAGAAAGGGCTCGACGTGACCATAGTAGAGCTCCTGCCCCACGTCCTCCCGCTCGCCGTGGACGCCGATATAGCCAAGATGATACAGGAGGAGCTCGAGGAGCACGGCGTCAAACTCGTCCTCGGGAAGCCCGTCAAACGCATTATAGGCGATGAGCACGTCAAGGCCGTCGAGGTGGACGGCGAGGAGTTCGAGGCCGATATGGTGGTGGCCGCCACGGGCGTGAGGGCGAACGTTGATCTCGCCTCAGAGGCCGGCCTCGCCATAGGCCCGACGGGGGCCATAAAAACCGATTTCAGGATGAGGTGCCTCGATGCCAAGAGGCAGAGGCCGGTCGAGGGCGTTTACGCGGCCGGCGATTGCGCCGAGAGCATACACATGGTAACTGGCCTCCCGGCGGTTTCTCAGCTCGGGACCACGGCCGTCAGGATGGGCAAGGTAGCCGGGATAAACGCTGCCGGGGGATACGCCGTCTTCCCGGGTGTTTTGGGCTCCTTCGTGACCAAGATATTCGGGATAGAGGTCGGCTCCACGGGCCTCACGGCCGAGATGGCCAAGCGCCTCGGCATGGACGTCGTGACCAGCGTCGTGGCCCACACGACCAAGGCCGAGTACTACCCGGGCGGCAAGCACATCAGGGTCAAGCTCGTGGTGGATAAGGCCACGAGGCGTGTCGTGGGAGGCCAGGTGGCGGGCGGCGAGGATGTCACCCAGCGCGTGAACGCCCTCGCCATAGCTATCCAGGCCGGCATGACGGTCTACGATCTGGCCCTGGCCAGGACGGCCTACGCTCCTCCGCTCGCCGACGTATGGGAGCCCATAGTCCTCGCGGCCGACTCGGCCATTAGGAGGCTCGGCTGA
>CAYNQQ010000002.1:0-21789 GCA_964399385.1 uncultured Candidatus Bathyarchaeia archaeon
GTTCAGGGACAAGCTGGCCCCCGAGGAGGTAGAGGTGCTCGAGGAGATCGAGGAGCTCAGGAGGAAGAAGCTCATGGAGGAGTTCGGCTTTTAAGAACGAGAAGGCTTATCAGGTTCTTAAGAAATCTTAAGAGTGGAATGAGCGAGCGGGTGGTCCTGAGCGTGAGGTTCGCTTACGAGCCATCGCCAGAGATAACCGAGCTACTGAGGACGTTCAGGGACATGGTGAATTACTGTATTGAGCGGGCGTTAGAGCACGGCATAACGAGCTTCATGAGGTTGAGGAAGCTAATCTACGAGGATTTCAAGGCTAAGTGGCCTGGCTATAACACGCAATACTGCTATTCAGCCGTGAGGATAGCTTGCTCCATGCTCAAGTCATGGCGTAAGCGTGTCAGGCGAGGACAAGCTGACCCTAACAGGCCACCGAGGGCAAGAAAGCCATTCATAAGGTTCTCACCGCTCCTAACCAAGCTCGTGGACGGAAAGCTCAGGATTAGCGTTAGGCCGAGGCAGTTCATTTATGTAAAGCTCATCTATGGCCCCTATCAGGCCAGGTTCATAGAGGCGTGGCATAGGGGTGAGGTCAAGATGGGCGAGGTGGTAATGAACGATCGGTGGGTCATTATACCGTTCATCAAATACGTGGATTTAGAAGAGCCATCAGAGGCCATAGCCATAGACATAAACGAGGGAAACATCACGGCAGTAGATACGGCATATATGCTCGGCTTTGTATCTGCGGATTGCTCTGTAAGAAAGCGAGGGCACCGTATAGAGGTTCATCTAGGAACTACTAGGGAAGATACCCTTGAGGTTTTCTTGAAGACCTTTTCTAAATTTGGCCACATAAATATTATTGACGGTATTGACAGCAAAACGGGACTTAAAAGAAGAGACGCTTTTATCTTTTTACCTTTGTCTTTTGATTATCTCAGAGACGCCAAGACCTTAATACCCAACGATTATGAGCCCTTCATAGCCTATTTGGCTGGTGCCCTTGATGGAGATGGAAGTATAAAGATTAGAAAAAGACATTGGGGGATGGAGTTTTCAGTTAGATTGCTTAATACAGATAAAGCATGGTTAGAACGCATAAGTTATATGTTAAGAAGATTTGGCTTTCATCCTAATATTCGGAAGAGTGGAAAAGAGTGGGAACTAGCACTTGAAAGAAGACGTGAAATCTTTAGAATAGCACGGTGTCTCCTGAGGTATATGAAACATAAAGAAAAACGACATAGACTAGAGGAGATAGTTATGCGGGGAGCCGGGGGTCCCCTAAAGCGCCCCCTGATGATGCTCCCGGGTGGCGGGAGCGAACGGGGGAAGTCAAATTTTTCGACACCCTCAACGAGAGCCTTATGAGGGCCCGAGACCGGGCCTGCCGGAGGTGGTAGCTTGGCCGGGCGAGAGGAGGAGCTGACCTACAGGATAAACGTCTCGGACCCCAGGACGGGAAAGACCAAGCCCGTCCAGCTCCCGCCCGAGAAGTTCAGGCCCTTCATAGGCCTCAGGATAGGGGATACCATCGATGGCTCCGTGGTGGGCATGCCGGGCTACTTGCTTAAGATAACTGGAGGGACTGACAAGGACGGTTTCCCCATGAGGCCCGATGTCCACGGGGGCGTGAAGGTCCGCCTCCTGCTGAGCGGCCCACCCGGCTTCAGGCCGAGGAAGAAGGGCGAGCGGAGACGTAAGACCGTGAGGGGGAACACCATAACAGAGGACATAATACAAGTTAATACGGTTATAGTGGCTTGGCCCGAGGGAGAAAAAGAAGAGGAGGCCTCCTGAGCTCAGCTGCTGGCCTCGGCCCATATCTCGTTGAAGTACTCGATCTCCCTCTCGGCTACCTCCTCGGATATTATCAGGACGCTCGCCTCGTGGTTGTACTCGAGGGCGGATTCCGTCCAGTTGTGGCTCCCGACGAGGACCATCAGCCTGTCTATGACGATGAGCTTGCAGTGTGTCCTGACGTTCCCCGAGTCGTAGGTGACGTTCACGTTCACCTTCACGAAGTAATCGTAGGCTGGCTGGTTCACCTTGGCCCCGCCCTCGTAGACGTCCTCCTCGAGGATGACCGTTACCTTGACGCCTCTGGCGCTGGCGTTCCCGAGGGCCCACACGAGCCGGTTGACGGGGTAGGTGGGGTCCCCTGGCTTGTACTTCAGGACGTACATGATGACGTATATGCTCTCCTCCGCCTCCCGGACGAGCTCCTCGGCTATGTCAAAGTAATCCCTATCGTTTATGGTGATGACCGTGGCGTTCTGGACGAGTAGCTCCTCGTACCTGTGCTTTAGCTCCTTGTACTCGGCCTCGAGCTTGGTGTAGGCATCGTAGAGGAGCCAGAGGGCACCCGCCAGTATGAGGACGAGGAGGCTGAGGACGAGGGTGGATTTCCCTGCCTTCTTCGTCAAGGCCGCTCCTCGGCCCTGGTCCGCGGGCGGGCCATTTATGTCTTCAGGGCAGGAAGGTGAAGGGTATACCGAGGAGCGTGAAGGCAGCCAGTATGGCGAAGGCCGTTACCGGGACGGTTATGTTGTCGTCTATGTAGTGGTCGCCCACCTTCTCCACGTGCTCTATGGCGCTCGAGGCGGCCGCCGCTAAGACGCCGGCCAGGTAGAAGGGGCCGAGGAAGTAGCCCATGGGGGCGCAGATGGCGAACATGGCCAGGTTGCCAGACCAGTGCTTCGTCCTCCGCTTGAAGAGGAAGTTCCTCACTATGCCCGTAACACCGTCCCCTATGGCCATGAAGAGTATCGGGACCACCCCGAGCCACCAGCCGCCCGTTATGAGCCAGCTGAGCGTCATTATGGTGCCCCAGACGAGGCAGAAATCGACCTCGTACATGTTGTTCGGGTCCTGGAACCAGTACATGAGGTTGCCCGTGTGGTGGGGCCACCAGCAGAAGAAGGCCAGGAGGATTGCGATGGCGAGCGGGAGGACGAAGGAGCTGAAGAGGTCGAAGATAGGGATGAGGATGGCCACCAGGCCGCCGGCCAGTATGTGGATGACCTTCCTGGCGAAGTATATGCCCACGTAATCGTCCCCGTACCTCCTCCTAGCAGCCTCATAGACGGCCCTCGATATGCCCTGGACGACGATTATGACCCAGGCGAGCAGTCCGAGGGCGTATAAGACCTCCACTAACGGCACCTTAATGCTCCTTACGGCCATCTATACCCCCGTCGCCCGTACCTACTTATGATGGTATAAAAAGATTCGGGAATTCGGGGGGCTGGTAACCGTCAGGGGACATACGATCGGATCCAAGAGAATGCCACCTCGTCCGATTTGCTCGCTCGGGAACTGGAGCTCTTTTTCAGCCGAAGCGCTCATAGAGCTCCTTCCTGTGGGCCTCGAGCATCTCTATGAGCTTGCCCGCGAACTCAGCGGCCGTCAGGACCTTTATGATGAGACAAAAAAGGGTTTGGGAGTTATGGCGCTGAACCTCCGGCGCCTCAGGACCCATACCGCGAGGCCGATTACCGCGATGCCCCCTACGGCCCCCGCGATGATGTATATGGTCGGTATGCCAGCTATGGTGGGCGGTAGCCCGGGTATGCCAATGCCCTTAACGGTGTAGCTGTACTCGCTCGTCGCGGCCCAGTTCCCGGCTGCATCGCGGGCGTATATCTTGTACCTCACCTCAGTGCCGCCGGACTGGCCGGGTATCGTGGCCTCATAGAGACCGCCCGTGAGCGACATGGTCACGTTCGTCCAGGTGGCGCCGCCGTCCGTTGAGTAGCTCAGTATGACCTCGGCCACGCCACTCGTGGCATCCGTTACGTTGACGCTCACTGTCACCTCCTCGCCAGCTGATGGCTCGGACGGGCTTATGCTCGGGGTCCCTATGCTCGGGGGCGTGTTATCCACGACCACCGTTATCGTCTCCTCGGCCATGTTGCCCCACGTATCGTAGGCCACGACCCTTATGGTGTGGTTGCCATCGGAGTAGCCCGTGGTATCCCACTCGTACTCGTACGGGGGTGCTGTGTCCGTGGAGACGGCCGTGCCATCTATGTAGAAGACCACGTAGGCAATACCGGATGGGTCTGTGGCGTTGGCCTTTATGGTGATCGTCCCGCGCACGGCGGCCCCCGCTAAGGGATAGGTTATGGCCAGGCTGGGCGGCTCCGTGTCCATCGGCGGGATGTATGGCGGCGAGGTCAGGAAGGGCACGTAGAGGATGGTGCCCCACTCCGCGTATACCTCCTCCGGGTCCTCCCGCTCAGGCGAGACCTTATACTCGGGCCCAGCGCTCGAGTTCCACCAGTTGTAGGTGGCGTTAACCGAGCAGAACAGCGCATAGACGCCCCACTCGTGGTTGCTGTATATTGAGCAGAAGTGTATCTTGACGGACGTGCAGGAGTAGCAGTCCACACCCGTCCCCCTGTTGTGGGATATGGTAGTGTTGAAGATGGTAGCTTCCGTGAGGCCTCCCAGCTCGAGGCCCTCGTATCTGTTGTAGGAGATATTGCACGCCATCACGTAGATTTCCGAGCCGCCACCATCATCGAGCCCGTCCAAGTTGTTCGCCACCAGGCATCTGGTCATATTGAGTCTCGAGTACTTGATGACTATGCCATCCCCACGGTTATCGCGGACGCGCGTGTTCAGCATGGTGACATTGGCCTCGAAGATATACATGCCCTTCTCGTAGTTGTCCTTTATCGTGCAGCCGTTTATCTCGACCTCGGAGAAGGCTATTTCTATGGCCACATCGGAGTTCGTTATGCTCAGCCACTTGACCAGGATGCCTGTCGAATTGACCACTATGACCTGACCGACATCCGGGGGAACGGTATAGCCCGTCTGGTTGACGACATAGCAGAGCGGTTTGCCGTTCACCGTGTTGCCCGAGGAAGACCTGAGGAGGTAGTGCTTGAGCTCCGTCCCCCTCAGCATCAGCCCGTCGTTGGTGAAGACGTTATCCTCTATGGTCATGTTGGTGCACAAGTAGCAGTAGAGTCCTTCATCGCCGTTATCGGATATGCTATTGCCCTTGATTACCAGGCCATCGGAGCTGCTGATGTACAGGCCCCTGTCGCCGTTCTTGGCCACCACGTTGTCCTCGACCATCACGTTGCTGGAGCCGTACATCCTGATGCCGTTCCCCTCGTTGCCGGTCGCGTTATTGTCGGAGATCCTCACTGTCTCGACATCGTGGATCTCGATGCCGTTTTCGTAACAGCCAGTGGCCGTGTTGTTGGTTATCCTCACGTGGTCCGCGTATTCCACGAGGATGCCTGTCCAGCAGGCCCTGACCTCGTTATTCGATATGGTGATGTTGGCCGACTCCCGCACGTATATGCCTTTATCGCACCTCTCGATATCGTTGCCCGTTATCGTTATGCCCGTCGAGGGGCAGTGTAGCACGAGCACCCCGTACAGGTCGTTGTGGTGGAGAATGCAGCCAGCCACATCCACATAGGACGAGAAGGCGATCTCCACGCCCACATCCGTGTAGGAGAGGTTCAGGTCCTCCACGGCCACGCCCGTGCAGTTCACCACTATGACAGCGCCCGCGTTCGATGGTACCGTGTAATCCTTCTGGTTGACGACGTAGCAGAGGGGCTTCCCGTTCACCGTGTTGCCCTGGAAGTTCCCTATGAACTCGTCCACTGTGTCACCGAGGATGATCACACCGTCTTTTATGAACTCGTTGTTCCTGACTGTGAAGCGCTCACAGCCGTACAACCGCAGACCCATGTGGTTATCCCTGAAGTAACAGTCCTCCACGAGCGCATCATCGCTGTAGAACAGGTAGGCCCCCATCATGTTGGACGTGAGATTACACCCGCTGACCGTCACGTGGTCCGAGAGAAACAGGTAGATGCCTTGGAAGGTATCTGTCACGTTGACGTTCGATATCGTCGCCACGTCTGTAAGTTCAAGTACCACGCCCTTCTCACAGCTCGTGAGAACAGCGCCGTTTACCGTGATATCGCTCGAGGAGTAGGTGTATGCGCCGTAATAGACGTCTTCTGCGCGTAGCCCTTCTATCGTGACCCGCGTGCTCGTCATGGTCACGTAGACCGCGTACCAGCCGTGTTCTAACGCCACATTATGGATGGTCACGTCCGAGGAGAAGGCCACCTCCACGAGGACATCTGCCCCGTTCATGTCTAGGTCTGAGGCACGCACGTTCGTCGAGTTGATTATCAGGACTTCCCCGGCATCAGAGGGCACATCGTAAGTGGTCGTGAACGTCTGGTTCACGATACAGTAGACGGGCTTCCCGTTCACCGTGTTGCCCTTTATGGTATGCGTGACGAAGTGACTCTCCACGTAGCCCTCGATCAGTATGCTGTCGTTCACGAGCTTGTTGTCCTTTATGACCGTGTAGCCGGACGAGTCTATGAGGAGCCCTACATCGCCGTTATTGCTTATGGTGTTATCCTCGATGGTCACGTGGTCGGAAGAATACACCTCTATGCCTGAGCCCCCGAAGTCCTCTATCACGTTGCCTGAGATGAGCACGTCCGAGCACCAGTCCAAGAGGATGCCGGATGACCAGCCGCCCGATATGTGGTTGTCCTTTATGTTGACGTCATCGCACACAAACAGGTCGATGCCCGCCATCCACGATAGGGACGTCAGCCTGTTCTCCTCTATGGTGAGGTCCGAGCAGTCCTCGGCCACTATACCGCCGTAGCAATCTGTTATATTGCATTTCCTCACTACCACGTGGTCGGCAGTGATATCCACCCAGCTGCCATGGGTTATAGAGCAGTTCTCGAGCAGCGCGTTATCACCTTCTATGCTGAAGGAGCTGAAGCGGCTCAGATAGCTATCCTTCATCGTCAGGGCTCCTTCCGCGGTTAAGGAGAACTTGGCGTTAGAGCTGTAGGCCGTTATGTTGGACCCGTCCACGACCTTGAAGATACCGCCTGACTCGATGGTTATGCTGAACTCGTCCGTGTACGAGCAGTTCATTATCAGGGTGACGTTGACGAACGTTAGGTTGCCGCCGGATTTCACGATCAAGTTGCCAGCTAGGACTATGACCTCGTCTTTCCTGACCTCGGCGCCCGTGACCACCCAATCGCCCGTCATGACCGTGGCCCCGGCCGGTAACCCCGGCAGTCTCACGGCTATGAGAGTGTTGATGGGGGCCGCGGGGGCAGCACCTTGCCCCGCCGATGGCACGACCATGGATGCCAACAGCATTAGGAGCAGCGGTAGCCAAGCATATCGTACTCCACGCACTCCTTGGTCCCCGGCTGGGAGGTCGATTTGTACCTGTTAATAAGCCTTTACTAAAAAAGAGAGTCTGTCCTAAACGGGGCTCCTCTCATAGAGCTCCTTCCTGTGGGCCTCGAGCATCTCTATGGGCTTGCCCGCGAACTCAGCGGCCGTCAGGACCTCGGCCCCGTGCTCCCTGGCCGCCTCGTAAACGGGCGTTATGCGCTCCCTGTAGTTCAGGTCCCTGAGGAAGTGGTGGTCCACCACGAGCTTCTGGACGCCCGCTTCCAGCATCCTCACCATGTTCTCCACCGAGGCCTGGAGGCTCTTGGCCGAGTAGCGGTAGCCGAGCATGTAGGTCATGGGGCCGTCCAGGAACACGAGGTCCGGTTTCTCCTCGAGTATGAAGCCCACCTGGTCCTCGAGGGATGGGCCCTCCACGTCGGAGGTGAAGACGAATTTATCGCCGCCGTGCTCGATGCACACCTCTATGACGTAGCCCAGCCTCGGGTTCGTGCCGTGGTAGACGGGCTGGGAGAACCTTATCCTCGTCTGCCCGAACCTGAACTCGCGGCCATCCGCCTCCTCGATCTGCCTCGGGAAGCCCTCGAGGACGCCCAGGAAGTAAGCGGCCCTCCTCCTCTGGGACATGTTTATCTTCTCCCTCGGGTGCTTTATCAGGGCTATCTTGCCCTCGAAGATCTCGGGCTCATCCGGCATGTGGTGGTCGTAGTGGTAATGCGTTACCACCAGGACGTCGGCCTCGCGGGCGGCCCTCACTATGGCATCGTGGTGCTCTTCCATCCTCTCCACCTCGATCGGGTGGGGTGGCAGCCCGTACCGTATGGGCGCGAGGGAGACGCCGGGGTCTATGAGGACCGTGAGATCGCCCGTCCTGACGAGGGTGGCCATGCTCCTCGTCCCCATGCTGTCGAAGGCTATGGGCTCTACCTCTATCATCCCCGGCTACGTGCGCCCCCGGCCTATATAAGGGGCCTTAACTGGGCCGCGGGCATGAGGTGGCATACCGCCGGGACCCGACCGGCATGCCCGAGGGGCTATTAAAAGGTATTTAAGATATGCTATGCGGAACCTCCTAAGGCTTTTAAAGCCGGCCCCGGCGTTAGGCCCGGGTGCGGGCATGGAGGTCAATAGGAAACCGCTCAACCTGCTGGCCAGGTTCACGAACTCGCACGTGATCATCAAGCTGAAGAACGGTGTTGAATATCACGGGGTGATGGAATACTGCGATGGCTACATGAACGTCGTGCTATCGCAGGCTAAGGAGTTCGTGAACGGCCAGCCGGTCATGAGCTACGGCACCAACGTCCTGATAAGGGGCAACAACATACTGTACGTAATCCTGGAGGCGCCTAAGTAAGGCCCTCCAGGCCCTCCGAGAGGCCCCTGACGAAATCAAGGGCCGATGACAATTCTAAGCGGACCCCGAACTTCCTACCGAAGAATCTCACGACCGTCCTCACGTCCCTCTCGAGTAGGAAATCGGCATTTGGATGGTCCTTGTAGACGAACTGGGGCCAATCTATTATCAGCACGCTCGCATCAGGCCTTATTATTATGTTGAACTCGCTCAGGTCGGCGTGTATTATGCCCGCCCCCAGGTAGGCCCTCCTAACGTTAGCCAGTATCTCGGCGAGCGTGGAGGCGGGCTCCGGCAGCTCCATGATGTTCGCGAGCTCGGCCCCCTCTATCATGCCCATGACGACCACGTGCCTGTTCCTCGCTATAGGCTCGGGGACCGAGACCCCTGCTGAGAAGGCCAGGCCGAGGGCCTTGAACTCCCTCTTGGCGGCGGTCCGCGACCTTATGTACCAATCGGCCCAGACGCCCTCGGATATATAGCCCCTCACCCTCCTCGTCTGCCTGAAGCTCGTCCTCCCGAGCCTGTGGAACTTGACGGCCACCCTACGCCCACCCGGCATGAGGGCGTCATAGACATCCGCCTCCTTCCCCACCCCGAGGGGTTTCCCGAAGGCCTCGAGCACATCCGATTTGACGAGGGCGTGGAGGGCCAGGAGGTCGTGGCCTGACATCCGGAGCACGTAGCCCGTGTAGGGCCCTATCCACCTCCTTATCAGGCCGAGCTCGTGGAGCCTGTCCAGCCTGTAGGAGAGCTCCCTGGGGTGGAGGCCCGAGGCCCTCCTTATGGCCTCGACCGGCACGTACTCGTAGGCCGTCATGAGCTCCTCGAGGGCCCTGAGGACCCTGAGGTCCTCGGGCTCCACCACCCTGAGGGCATTTATCGCCACCTCTACCGCCGACAACCCATGGGGCCCTTGACCAGCACGGCCTTAAGCATGGCGTAGGCCCGGGGCCCTCCTCTCCACGGCCCTGGTGAGGGGCATGGCAACGGCCATGCCGACGGCCATCTGGCCTATGTTGACCGGCACCTCCGCCAGGGCCGCCCAGCCGAACCAGGCGAACTCATAGAGAAAGTACCCGAGGACCATCACGGAGCCTCCCACGAGCATGGAGAAGACGAGCCATCCCGCCTCGGGCTCGAGGCCGAAGCCCAGGGCCACCACCAGGACGGCGAGGGCGACACCGAGGCATATCCAGAGCGCCGCCGGCACGAAGCCCTGGATCTCCAGGGGCCCGAGGGACAACGTCATGGGGCCGCTGTAGTAATGGGCCCCCACCGAGCCGAGGAGGGAGCCGGAGGTGAAGGCTGCTGCCAGGGTGAGGACCTTCCTCAGTTTTGAGCTAGCCCTCAGGCCCCTTCTGGACAGGAAGCCCACTATGAAGCCCTCACAGGCCTTTATGACCAGGGTGGCGGGCGCGTAGAAAGGGTACCCGAGCAGCAGGTCGGCCAGGGCCGAGCCGAGGCCCCCGGCCAGGGCACCCACGTAGGGGCCGAAGAGCAGGGCCGTCGTGTAGACCATGGTCTCCCCGAGGTTGAAGTAGCCCCTCGTGGCCGGCACGTAGATGGTGAACATGGCGGTGGCCACGCATACGAGGGCCGTCGAGATAGCCGTCATGGCCGTCCTGAAGGCGAGCCCACCACGGGCCTGCTCCCTCATGGCGGGCGAGCGGGCCCGCGGGATGGTATAAGCATATTTTCAATTCGTGCTCAAATTGAATGCTTAACGGTAATAAATGACGGGTGAGCCAGCACCACGGCATGATGGCTTACGACCCACTCTGTGATACGGGGCAGGTCATAAGCTCCGTGGCCTTCGGCCCCAACATCTCGAGGAGGCTCGGGACCGTCCTGGGCGTGAACGTCCTCCCGCCCGGGAGGGCAGCCTGCACCTACAACTGCCTCTACTGCCCCCTGTCCCCCTTCCTCCAGGTCGTAGCCGGCCCCGAGGGCATCGGGACATGGCCCGAGCCGGGCGAGATCGAGGAGGCCCTCCTGAATGCCCTGGAGGTGGCCGCATCTCACCACGTCTTGGACGCGCTCGTCCTGATAGGGAACGGGGAGCCCACCCTCCACCCGAGGTTGCCCGAGGTGGTGGAGGCCATCGCGAGGGCGAGGGATACCAGGGCCCCGGGCGCGAGGCTGGCGGCCTTCACGAACTCCTCCCTCCTCTGGAGGGAGGAGGTAGCCGAGGCCCTCTCCAGGCTGGATTACGTGGTCGTGAAGCTCGACGCCGTCGATGAGGGCCTGTGGAGGACCATAAACAGGCCACACCCGGGTCTCCCCGGCCTCAGGAAGATCCTCGAGGGCCTGAGGGAGCTCGGGCGTAAGGCCCGTTCCTCAGGGGCCGAGCTCGTGGTATCTGTCATGCTGCTCGGCCTCCCGGACGGAGGGAATACGTCCGAGAAGGCCCTCAGGGCTCTTTCCTCCTTCCTCCTGGAGCTCCAGCCCGACCAGGTCCATATTGAGGTCCCGGCCGGCCCGGTTGACCTGCCGGGCAGGCCCGCGTCCAGGGAGGAGCTCTTCAATACCGTTCTCGCCCTCGCCGACGCCCTCGGGGACGATAGGGTCTCGGCCATGCTGGGCACGACGGTCCCCATGCCAGCTGGCCTCCTGAGGGCCGCCGGGAGGGGCCCAAGCCCTCCGGGGGCTGTTCCTTCTCTTACCGAGGAGGCCCTCGCCCTCCTCACCTTCGGCCGCGGGGGCAGGACCAGAACTAAAATACTCGAGGCCCTCCTGGGCAGGAAGATGAGTTGCAACCAGCTGGCCAAAGCCCTCGGCATGAGTTGGTGGTCCATCCAGAGGCATCTCGAGCGCCTCCTCGAGGCTGGGCTGGTTAAGACCGTGAGGTTCGGGCGCAGGGTTCTCTACACCATCACGCCCCTCGGTCTATCGGCCCTGTCGGCCGTGAAGCTGGGGGAGGAGGGGGCGGGCCTAAGGACGAGGCTCCTCTAACCGCCCGCTAACGTATAAATCGGCCCGGGGGGAGGCTCTGGGGAATATGGGGGCCCACGAGGCCATCTGCTCGGAGGTCCTAAAGGCCATAACGCCCGGGCCCGAGGAGAGGGAGCACGTGGTATCGCTCGCCGAGGCTCTCATGGACCGCCTCAGGGCCCTCCTCGAGGACGAGGGCATAGAGGGCGATGTTAGGCTCGAGGGCTCTCTCGCCAAGGACACCTGGCTGAGCGGGGAGGCTGACGTCGATATCTTCGTGAGGTTCAAGCCCGAGGTCCCGAGGGAGTTCTTCAGGAAGGATTTCCTGAGGATAGCGAGGAAGGCGGCCGAGGGCCTGAGACAGGTGGAGAGGTACGCTGAGCACCCCTACTTGGAATGCTGGTCGGATGGGGTGCGCATCAACATAGTCCCCTGTTATGACGTCAGGCCCGGGGAGTGGCTCTCGGCCACGGACAGGACGCCCTACCACACCGAGTTCGTCAAATCGCGCCTGACCGAGGAGCTGAAGGGCGATGTTAGGCTTTTGAAGAAGTTCATGAAGGGCATAGGGGCCTACGGGGCCGAGCTTAGGACGGGGGGCTTCAGCGGTTACCTATGCGAGCTCCTCGTGATATACTACGGTGGCTTCCTCAAGGCCCTTAAGGGCGCTCTCCGCTGGCGCAGGGGGACGCTGATAGACATAGCCGGCCATTACGAGGGACGCGAGGATGAGGCCCGGGAGTTCTTCAGGCACCACCTCATAGTCGTGGACCCGGTGGACCCGTACAGGAACGTGGCGGCACCCGTCAGGCTGGACAAGATGTGCTTGTTCATGGCCGCGGCCCGCGAGTTCATGCTCAGGCCGAGCAGGACCTTCTTCTTCCCACCCGAGCCCAGGCCCCTGGGGCCCAGGGAGCTCGTGGAGCTGCTGTCGTCGAGGGGCACCTCCATAATAGCCATCCACACCCGCACGGGCGGGATGGTCCCGGACGTCCTCTGGGGCCAGGTCTACAGGACCCTCAGGGCCCTGAGGGGGACGCTCGCCAGGGAGGGCTTCGAGGTCCTGAGGACCTCGGCCTGGTCAGACGAGCGGGAGAACTGCGTCCTGCTGCTCGAGTTCGCCTCCACCATCCTGCCGCCGGTGGTCAGGAAGGTAGGACCGCCCGTCTGGGTGGAAGAGCACGTTGAACGCTTCCTCTCGAAGAACATGGCCGATCCAGGGCTCGTCTGCGGCCCCTACGTCGAGGGCGATAGGTGGGTGGTCCTCATAAGACGAAGATGGCCGGACGCCAAGGAGTTCCTCGTCAAGAAGCTATCTGAGAGAGGCGGGCGCGACATAGGGGTGGCATCCCTCCTGGCCAGGCAGATCGAGGAGGGCTTCGAGGTCCTCAGGGACGGGGAGATCGCCAAGCTGTGCTCGGGCCTGGAGGGCTTCTCGAGCTTCCTCAGGGATTTCCTGGTCGGGAGGCCGGCCTGGCTTGCTGGTAGAAGTGCGTAGGCTGGTCGAGGAGCCCTTCTCGTACGTCCTGGCCTACCCGAGGCCGGAGAGTGCGGTCCTCGAGGCCAGGATGAGGCAGCTGAGGGAGCTGGGCATAACTCACATCGAGTTCTGCGGAAGGAAGGCAATAGGCAAGCTAAAGGTCCTCGGGAAAGGCCATGTAGGCATCGTTTTGGCCGCCAGGACGGGTGAGGGGCTTAAGGTGGCCCTGAAGGTGAGGCGTGTAGATGCAGATAGGACGAGCCTAAGCCACGAGGCCGAGATGCTGGAGCTCGCGAACTCCGTGGGCGTCGGCCCCAAGCTAATAGCACACACGGACGATTTCATAGTTATGGAGTTCATAGAAGGGCCTCATCTCCCCGATTGGCTTTCCTCGAGGCCGGGAAGAGAGCAGGTCAGGGAGGTCCTCAGGAAGCTGTTCCTGAAGTGCTGGAGATTGGATAGGATAGGTCTCGACCACGGGGAGCTCAGCAGGGCTCATTCCCACGTCCTGGTCCAGCCGAAGGGGCCCGGGCCACCAGAGCCCAGGATCTTGGATTTCGAGAGCGCGAGCAGGGACCGCAGGCCCTCCAACCTGACGAGCATCTGCCAGTACGTGTTCATCCGCCTGTCCGGGCTGGTGGCGCCCTTGATCCGCATCCCGGGCAGGGAGGAGCTCATAGCGGCCCTGAGGGCCTATAAGGCCAAGATGGGTGAGGAGGAGCTCGCCAGGGTCCTGGAGGTATGCGGCCTTGCCAAGCATATATAGGCCGGGGCGGGCCTAAGGAGCGGTATGGCCTTCAGGCCCCCGGGGGAGGACCCTAAGGAGTTCCTGTCCAAGATGATAGTAGGAGATGTCGTGATGGCCCATAGGCCCGGGGATGCCATGAAGAAGTGGAGGGAGCTCTTCCACATCACGCAGGCAGAGCTGGCCAAGAAGATGGGGGTCTCCCCCTCCGTGATAAGCGATTACGAGAGCGGGAGGAGGAAGAGCCCCGGGACCAAGTTCGTGAAGAAGTGGGTCAGGGCCCTCCTGGCCATAGACGAGGAGAGGGGCGGGAGGCTCATAATGGAGCTCTCCAGGCTCGAGAGGCTGAGAGGGAACGCCATCCTCGATATGAGGGAGTTCCCGAGGCCCGTGAGCGCCGGCGATTTCTGCGAGACCATAGGGGCCGAGATCGTGGCCTGCCGGGAGGAGGCTGGCAGGCCCATATATGGCTACACGCTGATAGACAGCATAAGGGCCATAGAGAGCCTCTCGGGCTGGGAGTTCCTCCAGATCTTCGGCCTGACGACCGAGAGAGCCCTCATATTCACGCGCGTCAAGCACGGCCGTTCCCCCATGGTAGCCGTCAGGATAAGCATGCTGAAGCCGGGCCTGGTGGTCATGCACGGGGCCAGGCCGGACGACCTGGCCGTGAGGCTGGCCGAGCTCGAGAAGATACCCCTCGCCTACGTGAGGGAACTCGGTTTCGAGGAGCTCCTCGGGGCCCTGAGGGCCCTTTACGCCAGGCTCGCGGGCATAAAGACGGTTTAGGACGGGGGCAGCCATGAGGATCGTGGAGTGCGACCTGCTCATAGAGGGGTGCCTCCTCTTCCCCATGGACGGCAGGGGGCCCGTGAGAGAGGCCGCCCTGGCCATCCGGGACGGCCGTGTGGTCTACTCCGGCAGGCCCGGGGGAGATGTTAAATTCAGGGCCGAGGAGGGCGTGGAGGGCCGCGGGAGGGCCATCCTGCCCGGCCTGATAAACTGCCACACGCACGCCCCCATGACGCTCCTTAGGGGCCTGGCGGAGGACGTCCCCCTCGACGTCTGGCTTAAGGAGCACGTATGGCCGGTTGAGGCCGCCATGGGGCCCGAGGACATCTACTGGGGCGCCCTCCTCGCCTGCCTCGAGATGTCCCTCACGGGCACGACCTGTTTCTCGGACATGTACTTCCACGAGGACATGGTGGCCGAGGCCGTCCTGAAATCGGGCCTCAGGGCCGTCCTCTCGCCGGGTATAATGGACATAACGGGGCCCAAGCTCGGCGAGGAACTGCTTAAGGGGGCCCTCGAGGTCTTCAGGAAATACGATGGGGCTGGGGGAGGGAGGGTCAGGGTCTTCCTCGGGCCCCACGCCATCTACACCTGTAGCCGCGAACTCCTCGAGCGGGTGAGGGATGAGGCCGAGCGGCTCGGGACGGGCATCCACATCCACCTGTCCGAGACGGAGGAAGAGGTAAGGAGGTGCCTTGAGGAGTACGGCAGGACGCCCGTGGCCTACCTGGACGAGCTGGGCCTCCTCGGCCCGAGGACGCTGGCTGCCCACTGCATCTACCTCACGGACGAGGACATAAGGCTCTTGGCCGAGAGGGGGGTTAAAGTGGCCCACTGCCCGGTGGCCTCCGCCAAGATAGGGACGGGCGTGGCCAGGGTGCCTGAGATGCTCTCGGCCGGCGTGGAAGTGGGCCTCGGGACGGACGGGCCGGCCAGCAACAACACTCTCGATATGCTCGAGACGGTCAAGTTCGCCTGCCTCATACACAAGGCCAGCAGGCGCGACCCCACCGTGCTGAAGGCCAGGGAGGCCCTCGAGATGGCCACCATAAGGGCCGCGAGGGCCCTCGGCATCTCGGATCAGGTGGGCTCCCTCGAGCCGGGGAAGAAAGCCGATTTCGTGGTGATAAATCTCAGGAGGGCCAGCACCGTCCCGCTCCACGACCCCTACGCCGCCGTGGTCTACTCGGCCCGCTCGGGAGCGGTGGAGCACGTGTTCGTGGATGGCGAGCCCGTGGTCCTGAACGGGGAGCACGTGAAACTCGACGCAGAGGCCGTCATGGAGGAGGCGGAGGAGAGAGCTCTCGACCTGCTCCGGAGGGCCGGGAGGGCTTAACCCCGGCCGAGCTCTTTGGCCAGGAGTTCTGCTACCTCCCTCGGCGTCCTGGCCACGGGGACGCCTACCTCCTCGAAGGCCCTTATCTTGCTCTCGGCTGTCCCGGCCCGCCCCATTATTATGGCGCCGGCATGGCCCATCCTCTTGCCGGGAGGGGCCGTCCGGCCGGCTATGAAGGCCACGACGGGCTTCCGGTAGGAGCTCTCCCTTATGTATTCTGCCGCGAGTTCCTCCAGGTTCCCGCCTATCTCGCCCACTATCACCACGGCCTCCGTCTCCGGGTCCTTCTCGAACATCTCGAGGACCTCGGTGAACGTGAGGCCTACGACCGGGTCGCCTCCTATGCCGAGGCAGGTGCTCTGGCCGAGGCCTGACCTCGTGAGCTGGGAGGCTATCTCGTAGGTCAGGGTGCCCGAGCGGGATACCATGCCCACCCGGCCCCGCCTGAAGACGTGCCCGGGCATGACGCCGAGCTTGCACTCCCCGGGCGTTATTATCCCAGGCGTGTTCGGGCCTATTATGGTGGTGCCCTCCTTCCTCGCGTGGGCTATGAACTCCACCGTGTCCCTCACGGGTATGTGCTCCGTTATGACCACCACGAGCTCCAAGCCGGCCTCTATGGCCTCCATGACCGCGTCCCTCGCGAACCTCGCCGGGACGAAGACTATCGAGGCGTTGGCGTCGTGCTCGGCCAGGGCCTCCCGGACCGTGTCGTAGACCGGGATGCCGTGGACCTCCTGACCCCCCTTCCCGGGCGTGACGCCGGCCACTATCTTGGTCCCGTAATCGAGCATGAGCTTCGTGTGGAAGGAGCCCTGGCGCCCAGTTATGCCCTGGACGATGGCTCTGGTGCCCGAGCCGACCAGTATGGCCATCTGCTACCCCGGCGGCATGTGCTCTTTTGGGCTAAAACGTTTTGGGCCTTCAGGAGGCTGTAGCGTTCTCGAAGGCCTTAGCCGTCATCAGGACGAAGGCCGGCGTCAGCAGGGAGAGGACGAGCATATCGAGCCAGAGGGGCATGAGGCCCACGCCGGTGAGGGCCGACCTGGCCGCATCTACGCCGTAGGTGAGCGGCACGGCCATGGAGGCCATCCTCATCCAGGCCGGCGCGTTATAAAGGGGCACGACCGTGCCGCCCATGAACATCATGGGCATGGCCATGGTCATCTGGATGAGCTGGAAGGTCTCTATATTGTTCACCACGGAGCCTATGGCCGAGCCCAGGCTGGCGTGGATGAGGGCCGTGAGGAGCATGGCCGCTACGACGAGCGGGAGGCCGAGCAAATTGGGCTCGTCCATGAGCGGGTAGGCTATGGCGAGCGTTATGAGGCCCTGGAGGACGGCCACGGCCGAATCCCCGAGGACACGGCCCAGTATGACGGCGCTCCTCGGGGCTGGGGCCACCAGCGTTTCCTTTAGGAAGCCGAACTCCCTATCCCATATCACGGAGGTCCCGGCGAAGAAGGACGTGAAGAAGACTGCCATCATGGAGACACCCGGCACTATGAAGTCCGTGAAGCTCAGGCCCCCGAGGGCTGTTCTGACGGCCTGCCCCCTGAGGGACATGGCCCAGCCGAGGCCGAAGAAGAAGAGCCACATGAGGGGCCTCATGAAGCTCATCACCACCCTGGGCCTCATGCGAAGGAAGGCCCTCACCTGCCTGTAGGCCATGGCGGCCACGGCCGTCAGGAAGGAAGCCTCATAACTCCTCCTCAAGGCCTCCCCCTCCTGAACCTCGCCATCATCCTGGCCCTCAGGGCCTCGAACATGCCCGCCTCCTCGTCCCTGAGCCCCCTGCCCGTCAGCCTGAGGAAGACATCGTCGAGGGTCGGCATGTGGTAGGAGACCTCGGATATGGCCAGATCGAGCTCCGAGGCCTTCTCGAATATCCTCGGTATGAGCTTGGGGGCGTCCCTGACGAAGAAGGCCACCCTATCCCTCCCGGCCGGCCTCGCCTCCTCCACAAGGCCCTCTTTAAGCAGTTCCCTGGCCAGCCTTCTCGCGAGACCGACCTCCCGGAGCCTCACGTATATGACGCCGAGCCCTACCGAGCTCTTTAGCTCCGAGGGCGTCCCGAGGGCTATTATACGCCCGTGGTCTATTATGGCCAACCTATCGCAGAGCCTATCGGCCTCCTCCATATAGTGCGTGGTGAGGAAGATGGTTATCCCTTTCTCCCTCCTCAGCCCCTCTATGTAATCCCAGATGTGGGCCCTCGTCTGGGGGTCGAGGCCGAGCGTGGGCTCGTCCAGGAACAGGACCTCTGGCTCGCAGAGGAGCGTCCTGGCGATCTCAAGCCTCCTCACCATGCCCCCGCTGTACCGCCGGACCACGACGTGGGCCCATCTCTCGAGCTCCACAAGCCTCAGGACCTCTGCTATACGCTCCCTGAGCTCCGATTTCCCTATGCCGTAGAGGCGCCCGTGAATCCAGAGGTTCTCCCAGCCCGTCAGACGCCTATCGACGGTTGGGTCCTGGAAGACCACGCCTATGCGCTTCCTGACCTCGTGGGGCTCCTCGAGCACGCTGAAGCCGGCTACCCAGGCCTCGCCCTCCGTCGGCCTGAGGAGCGTTATGAGCATGTTTATGGTGGTGGTCTTCCCGGCCCCGTTGGGGCCCAGGAAACCGAATATCTCGCCCTCCCTGACCTCGAAGCTTACGTGGTCAACCGCCACCAGGTCCCCGAAGACCTTCGTGAGCCCCTTCGCCTCTATGGCGTAAGCGGGCATGCCTCAGCCCTCCCCGCTTTCCTCGAGCAATTCCTTCAGGAGGGGGCCAAGGAAGCTCCTGATGCTCTCGGTCAGCTTCCTCACGGGTATGAGCATTATGTAGGCTATCTCCCCGCCATGGTAATGTGTTATGACGGCGAGCTTATCCCTCGGCCTGAGGCCGGCTTTCTCCCTCACCTCCTTGGGGAGGACTATCTGGCCTCTCTCATCGAGCGTGACGATGGCCTCTATCATGTGCCTATGGACCATACCCCCGCCGGGGTCCCGGCCGCACATGGCCTACGGGGACCCGCGGCGGGCGGATTTAAGTCTTCTGATTTTTCAGAAAATTCTGATAAATCGGAGAAGTACACCCGTCAGGACATCTGCCTGGCCAGCTCCACGGCCTTCTTAGCGGCCTCCTCCATGCTGTCCAAGACGCTTATGCCCGCTTCCTCGAGTATAGCCCTGCCCTCGGCCTCGTTCGTCCCCACGAGCCTTATCACCATGGGCTTCCTGACCCCGACGCGCTCCATGGCGGCCAGGATACCTCTCGCGATCTCGTCGCACCTCGTTATGCCACCCAGGATGTTTATCAGGACCACCTTGACCCTCGGGTTCGAGAGCACTATGTCCAGGGCCCTGGCCATGCGCTCGGCGGAGGCCCCTCCCCCGACATCGAGGAAGTTGGCCGGTCTACCGCCGTAGAGGGCCACCATATCCAGGGTGGCCATGACGAGGCCAGCTCCGTTCCCTATTATGCCTATATCGCCATCGAGCTCCACGTAGCCCAGGCCAGCCTCCCGGGCCTTTATCTCCCTCGCCCCTACCTCCGTGATGGGCTTCTCGAGGCCGGCAAGCTCCGGGTGCCTGAACAGGGCATTATCATCTATTATGAGCCTCGCATCAACGGCCAGGAAACGCCCGTCCTCCGTCTCGGCCAGGGGGTTTATCTCCGTCAGCTCAGCATCGTAATCCATAGCCAGCCTGTAGAGGGACATGAACATGCCCGCGAGGCGGAGGGCCGCCTGGCCCCCATAGCCCATCTTCTTCACGAGCCCGAGGGCGTGGTACTGCCTGAAGCCGGCCAGGGGGTCTATGGTATGCTTGAATATGAGCTCCGGGCTCTTCTCGGCCACCTCCTCTATCTCCACGCCCCCCTCAGGCGAGGCTATGGCCACGTAGGTCCTGTTAGCTCTATCTATGGTGAAGCCCATGTAGAGCTCGTGTTTTATCGGCACCTTCTCCTCCACCAGGACCTCCTCGACCCTCATGCCCCTGATTTCAGAGCCCAGAAGCCTTCCGGCTGCTTTCTCTGCCTCCTCGGGGGTCTCGGCGAAGAGAACACCACCGGCCCGCCCCCTCGCCCCCACAGGCACCTGGGCCTTGATGGCCACCGCCGTCCCGAGCTCGAGGGCGATCTCGAAGGCCTCGTGGGGCGTCTTGGCCACACGCCCCCTCGGCACGGGTATGCTGTACTTGGCGAAGATCTTCTTGGCCTGGTACTCGAGCAGCCTCAAGGCCGGGATATCATCTGGATTTGGGCTTAAAACCTTAGTGGCATGGCTGGCCGTCAGAGCGACGTATACCTATCGCCGGCCGATATGACGCGCTCGAGGGCCATGTTCAGGTTAAGGAAGCCCTGGCAGGTCTTCGAGCTGACCGGTATGAGCGGGAACGAGAGGCCCGTCCGGCAGACGGCCCTAACGAAATCCCTCGTTATGAGCCTCCTATCGCCCCTAAGGGAGGTCTCGAGAGCATCAAGCAGGGCCGAGGGCTTGGAGGACCACTCCACCATGCGCTTGACCTCGGCCGGCTCCACGAGGTCGCATTTCGTCAGGGCGTAGATCTGGGGCGTGAAGAAGCGGTAGAAGACTGCCGATGCGAGGAACACGTTGGCCACGAAGTTCGCGGGCTCCCTCGAGAAACAGGCATCGAACAGGTATATTATGGCCTTGGGCCAGCTCGTCAGGCCGTGGACTATGAAGAGGCCGGAGGGCCTGAAGGCGAAGACCTCCATCTGGCCCGGCGTATCCACTATGGCTATGTCCGGCCCGAGGCCGGATACCTCTGCCTCGAGCTCCTTCACATAGGTGGCTATCATGTCCGCGGCAGCTATCATGGCCCCGTTCGGCCCGAGGCCGTATTTCTCCATGACCTCCTCCACCGTCACATAGGCCCTAACATCCACATCGGGCTCGTAGGGCAGCTCGACGGCACCCGGGTCCAGGTTCACGGTGATCACGTCCTGCTCCTGCTCCCTCAGCCACTCCGCGAAGGAGCCCGTGAGGAACGATTTCCCTGAGCCAGCCATCCCCACTACGAAGGCCAGCCTCAAGGCCCCAACCCCCCGGCCGCTCAGGTTGCCGCACCCGGGTATCTCATCACCCCTCCGCGTCTAGCCTCTTCTTCACGGCGGCCACACAGGCTTGCGCTTTCCCTCTTAAATCCCTTCGGCCGGGGGCGGGGGTAAGCAAGCATGGCCAAGATATAAATAGAAGGCCCTTTCAGTAGGGGTTGGATGGGAGATGAGCAAGGTGAAGCTGCCCACCTGCTCGTCCTGCAACAGGATAATACCGCCGGGCTCTGAGGCCGTGAAGTTCCCCTGCCCGAACTGCGGCGACGTGATGATATGGAGGTGCGAGATGTGCAGGAAGCTCGCGAGGCCCTATAAATGCGTGAAATGCGGGTTCGAGGGCCCATGAGCGTGGCGGAAAAGCTTATCCACTTATGGGGAGGACTGTGGTGGTGAGACGTTGAGTAAGAAACCTGAAATCCAGTTGAGGGTTGCGGACGCGAGGCTGAGGGATGTAGGGCGCGGCATAGCCCGTATAAACCAGAGGGCCATGAAGGCCCTCGGCATATCGGCTGGCGATGTCGTAGAGATAGAGGGGCGCAAGAAGACGGCTGCCATAGCCTGGCCCGCCTACGCGGACGACCAGGCGGAGGACATAATACGTATAGATGGCATGACGAGGGAGAACGCGGGTGTCTCGCTCGGCGATTACGTGGTCGTGAGGAAAGCCGACGTGAAGAACGCCATAATGATCACCATGGCCCCAACGGACGTGCGCTTCAGGGAGGTGAACCACGAGATAGAGAACTACATACGTAGTAGGCTGATAAATAGGCCGGTGGTGGAAGGCGATATCATAAAGGTCCCCTACGCCTACAGGCCCCTCACCTTCACGGTCGTCAGGACGAGGCCGAAGGGCGTGG
>CAYNQQ010000003.1:0-20811 GCA_964399385.1 uncultured Candidatus Bathyarchaeia archaeon
AGGAGGTATGCGATGACAACAGGAAGCTGATATGCAACTTCCACTGCCCGCCCTATAACACGAGGCTGGATCTGGCGCCCAAGCTGAAGGGCAGGGGCCCGACGGCCCAGCCCGTATACGTGCTCGGGAAACCCGTCATGGTCCACGTGGGCTCCAAATCCGTAAGGAAGTTCATGGAGAAGGTCCAGCCCCTCCTCGGCCTCCACGGCCACATCCACGAGTCCCCTGCCTTCGATTACATAGGCAAGACCCTGGTCGTCAACCCAGGCTCCGAGTACACGGAGGGCATACTGAGGGGCTACATAATAGATTTCGAGAAGGACAAGATAGCCAAGTACATGAAGGTCGAGGGCTGAGGCCGGGGGTGGTCGTGTGGCCGGCCAGTACGACGAGTACCTGGTGAAGAGGGGACTCCAGATAGTAGAGGAAGGCAAGAAGAGAGGGGTGCCGATAAGGCTCATGGGGGCCGTGGCCGTCAGGATACACTGCCCCGAGTTCAGCGAGCTCCACATAAAGCTCCAGAGGCCTCTGACGGACATAGATGTCATGACCCTGAAGAAGCACAAGAAGGAGGTCGAGAACATCTTCAGGGAACTCGGCTACGAGTGGTACGTCCCGAAGTGGTACGCCAGGGGCAGGTACATATTCATAGACCCGGAGACCAAGCTCCTGGCCGATGTGTTCTTCGATAAGCTCGAGATGTGCCATACCATAGACTTCAGGGAGAGGCTCGAGGTCGATTACCCGACAATATCCCTCGCGGACATAATGCTGGAGAAGCTCCAGATAGTCGAGATAAACGAGAAGGACATAAAGGACATGATAGTCCTCCTCAGGGAGCACGACGTAGGCGATACGGATCAGGAGACGGTCAACGGCAAGTACATAGCCAAGCTCCTGGCCGACGACTGGGGCTTCTGGTACACCGCCACTACGAACCTGAAGAAGCTCAAGGACTTCCTCGGCAAGTACGAGGTCCTGACGGAGGAGGACAGGCGCGTGGTGGCGGAGAGGATAGACAAGCTCCTCGACATGATAGAGAAGGAGCCGAAGACCAAGAAGTGGCAGAAGAGGGCGAAGATAGGGACGAAGAAGATATGGTACAGGAAGGTCGAGGAGGTAGCCAGGTAGCCGCTCGCCCCTCCGATTTTTTAGCGGGCTTCACGCGCTCCAGCGGTCTTTTGAGTACCCACGTGGCTGCTCTTCCTCATCCTCAGATAGCTTTACCCTCTCGGCCTCCAGAGGCCTGCTTTTGAGGATTTCATCGGTCCGTTCTTCTCATCCCCGAGCGGGAAAAAACCTTAAAATCCGTGAGATAACGATGGGCGGGAGGTAGGAGCGTGAAGAAGGTATCGGTTGAGGAACTGCTCGAGAAAGCGAAGAAGCCCGCTAAGCTCGCACCGCCCCTCCACCGCCTCTACGAGGGCAAGGTCCAGGTCATGCCCAAGTGCGCTATAACGAGCTTCAGGGACTTCGCCATCTGGTACACGCCCGGCGTGGCCCAGCCCTGCCGCGAGATAAAGGAGAACCCGGAGCTGAGCTTCTACTATACGAACAGGTGGAATTACGTGGCCGTGGTGAGCGATGGGACCCGCGTCCTCGGCCTGGGCGACATAGGGCCCGAGGCCGGCCTCCCCGTCATGGAGGGGAAGGCCCTGCTGTTCAAGTACCTGGGCGGCGTGGATGCCTTCCCGCTATGCATAAGGACGAAGGACCCGGATGAGATAATAACGTTCCTGAAGTGGATAGAGCCCACCTTCGGGGGCATAAACCTGGAGGACATAGCCAAGCCCAAGTGCTTCTACATCCTCGAGAAAGCACGCGAGGAGCTCGAGATACCCGTGTGGCACGATGACCAACAGGGCACAGCCACCGTCGTGCTCGCCGGCCTAATGAATGCCCTAAAGATAGTGGGGAAGAAGATGGACGAGATCCTCGTGGCCATGGTGGGGGCAGGGAGCGCCAACACGAGGACGGCTATAGTCCTCATGAAGGCGGGCGTGAAGCCGGGGAACATAATAATGGTGGATTCGAAGGGCATACTGCACCCGGGCAGGAAGGACATAGAGGCCAAGAAGGACGTGGAGTACTACAAGTGGAAGTTCTGCCTCGAGACGAACGCCGAGGGCAGGACGGGCGGTATACCCGAGGCCCTGAAGGGGGCCGACGTGTGCATAGCCATGTCGAGGCCCGGGCCTGGCATCATAAAGCCCGAGTGGGTGAAGCAGATGGCTGATGACGCTATAGTGTTCGCCTGCGCCAACCCCATACCCGAGATATGGCCCTGGGAGGCCAAGGAGGCCGGGGCGCGCATAGTGGCCACGGGCAGGTCGGATTTCCCGAACCAGATAAACAACTCCCTCGGCTTCCCCGGCATCTTCAGGGGCGTCCTGGACGTCAGGGCGAGGACCATAACGGACGATATGTGCATAGCCGCCGCCAAGGCCCTGGCCGAGTTCGCCGAGAAACACCACCCGGGCGGCATAAGCGAGGACTACATAGTGCCGAGGATGGACGAGTGGGAGGTCTACATCCACGAGGCCGTGGCCTGTGCTGAGGAATCCATAAGGGAGGGCGTGGCCAGGCTGAAGCTCAGCAGGCAGGAGCTCTGGGAGAGGGCCGAGAAGATGATAAGGGCTGCCCGCGAGTCCCTCGAGGTCCTGATGAAGCACGGGATAATAAAGCCTCCCCCGCCGGAGGAAGAGATACTGCGCGAGTAGGCCCGTCCTCAACCCCGGTCTGGCAAACGAGTTGCACCCGACCCCCGGGCGTTGTCCTACCTGGGCCTCTAAGCCTTATATCTGACCTTAATCAGCCCCGTCCTGAGGATGAGGCCCCTCGAGTTCGTGCACATTGCCGATGTACATCTGGGATATGCCCAGTACAACCTCAGGGAGAGGCTGGAGGACTTCAATAGGGCCTTCAGGGAGGCCGTCGATAAGATATTGGAGGTCAAGCCGGATTTCGTGCTCATATGCGGCGATTTGTTCCACCACCCGAGGCCCTCCAACGAGACGCTCGAGTTCGCCATAGAACAGCTCTGCAGGCTCAGGAGGGCTGGCATACCGGTCCTGGCCATAGATGGCTCTCACGACTCGGCCCCAAACTCCGTCACGGGCACCATACTGAGGCCGCTGGACAGCGCTGGCCTGCTGACCTACCTCCCGAGGAGGCCCGGCTCCTCCATAGAGATAGGCGATTGCTACATCTACGGCATCGGCTACCTCAGGTCGAGGGCGAGGAGGGCGGAGCTGGCGGATTACCTGGCCGAGGTCCCGCCGGCGCCCGACCCCTCCAAGTTCAACATCATGGCCTTCCACCTGGCCCTGTCCCTGAGGGAGCTCGGGGTGCCGAGCCACGCGGCCGTCGGCCCATCCGACCTGCCCAAGGGCTTCGATTACTACGCCGGAGGTCACATACACAAGCCCTTCCTGGCCAGGCTCGCCGAGCTGGGCCTCCCTGGCGACGGCTTCCTCGCCTACAGCGGCTCGACCGAGACGGTGAGCTACAGGGAGGCCGGGGAGGAGAAGGGCTTCTTCCTCGTCCGCGTCTCGGCCGATAAGGACATCGAGGTCGAGAGGGTGAGGATAGAGAGGGCCAGGAAGTTCGTAGTCTTCGAGGAGGACGTAACGGGCCTCAGCCCCTCGGAGGCCAGCAGGCGGGTAGCAGAGCGCGTCAGGGCCTTGGACGAGAGGGGCGCCGTTATAGTGCCCATAATCACGGGCAGCCTCCCGCCGGGCGTCCTCAGGAGCGACCTCGATATCTCCCTGGTGAGGTCGGCTGCCGAGCTGGCCCTGACCGTGAGGCCGGTGGTGAGGGTGGAGGAGGCCGAGATAGAAGAACTGCCCTCCATAATAGAGGGCAGGGAGGACCTCAGGTCGAGGGCGTACAAGTACTTCATCGAGGTCTTCAGGTCGAGGGCCCCCGAGGGCCTTAAGCCAGAGGAGCTCGCGAGGGTGGCTGTTGACTTGATAGAGCCCCTCCTCTCCGGGGATAAAAACAGGGTGAGGGAGCTCCTGGAGGGATTGGCGTGAGGATCAAGGCCGTGAGGCTCGAGAACATAAGGTCCCATAAGGATACCGTGGTCAACTTCGAGAAGGGCTTCAACTGCCTTATAGGCGGCCTCGGGGCCGGTAAGACGAGCATATTATATGCCATAGATTTCGCTCTCTTCGGCGAGCCGCTCGGGAGGAGCTATGCCTACCTGCTGAGGGAGGGCGAGGACAGGGCCCGGGTGACCCTCTGGCTCGAGCACGAGGGCTCAGAATACGTCATCATAAGGGGCCTTAGGAGGCACGGGGCCAGCATAACCCAGGACCTCGGGGCCCTCAGGTTCTTCAAGAACGGGAGGGTCATAGCCGAGAAGAGGGCTTCCTCCGTGGCCGAGCAGCTTGAGAAAGAGCTGGGCCTGAACAGCGAGCTCTTCAGGGAGGTCATGTGGGTGAGGCAGGAGAAGCTGAAGGAGATCCTGGATATGGGCCCGAGGGATAGGCAGAGGAAGCTCGATGCCCTCTTCGGCCTCTCGGATTTCGAGGAAGCCTGGACGAGGCTGAGGGAGTTCGAGAGCTATTACAAGCGCGCTTTAGAGGTCTATGAGAGGGACCCGGACGTCCTGGCAGCCGCCGGCCTCGAGGAGGAGCACGCCAAGCTCGTGGAGGAGCTGGCGAGCCTATCCGCCAGGATAGAGGACCTCGCCCTCGAGGTGGATAAGGCCGCCAAGGACGTGGAGGAGGCAAGGGTCAAGCTCGCGGAGCTCGAGGAGGCCAGGAGGAAGCTCGAGAAGCTGAGGGAGAAGAAGGCGGGCCTCGAGGCCTCCATAAGGGAGGCCAGGAGGACCATAGAGCGCCTCTCGGGCGAGCTCGAGGCCGGGAGGAAACGCCTTGAGGACCTCGAGAAGCAGCTCAGGGCCATAGTGGATGAGGAGAGCTCCCTGAGGAACTCCCTCGAGGCCTGCGGCCTCAGCCTGGACACCCCTCTGCCCGAGGCCGAGAAGGCGCTCGCCGAGCTCGGCGATGAGATAGAGGCGATGAAGGAGAAGGCCATAAGGACCCAGCAGGACGTAGATGCCATAAGGAGGAGGCTCGAGGTCATATCCAAGGAGAGCATATGCCCCACCTGCCTCAGGTTCATAGACGAGACCTACAGGCGCGATCTGACCACCAAGCTCAAGAAGGAGCTCGTGGGGAAAGAGCACGGGCTCAGGGCCCTTAAGGAACGGCTCAAGGAGCTCGAGGAACGGCGCGATACGCTCTCCCGGGCCCTTGATGCCCTGAAGATCCTCGAGGCCAGGAAAACGAGCCTGAAGCAGCATCTTGAGGAGGAGAAGGCCCTTCTTGAAGAACGGGAGAGGGAGTTGGACTCGGCCAAGATGAGGCTGGACATGCTCCAGGTAGAGCTCGAGTCCGTGTCCTCCAAGATAGACGAGCTGAGGGAGCTGGGCCTGGAGGAGGCCAGGGCCGAGCTCGATGAGAAGACGAGGAGGCTCCACCAGCTCCAGGCCGAGCTCGAGAAGCTCGAGGGGAGGAGGGAGCTCGTGAGGGAGAAGCTGGCCGATTGCGAGAGGAGGCTGAAGCTCGCTGAGGAGAAGCGGAGGAAGGCCGAGGTCGCGAGGAAGATGGTGGAGGTCATAAGGCTCCTGAGGTCTGCCTACAGGAGCATACAGCCCCACCTCAGGACCGAGATAGTGAGGGCCGCCAAGTTCTACGTCCAGCGCGTCTTAGACGAGATATCGGGGCCCGAGGGCTCCTACATGGTGGTCGAGATAGGCCAGGACTACACGCCCGTGGTGAAAGTCGACGGCCGCGAGAGGCCCATAACGCACCTCTCGGGCGGTGAGAGGACCCTGCTTGCCCTCGCCTACAGGATAGGGCTCGGGATACTCATAATGCAGATGAGGGGCTCGAGGCCCTTCGATGTCCTCCTCTTGGACGAGCCCACGGAGAGCCTCGGGAGGGAGGACCTGTCCATAGACAAGATGGCCGATGCCCTATCGAGGCTGAAGACGGTGGAGCAGGTCATAGCCGTCACCCACAGCGAGGCCTTCGCCGAGAAAGCCGACCACGTCATAAGGGTGGAGAAATCGGATAACATAAGCAGGGTCAGGGCCGAGACCAGGCCCGGCCTCAGGGCCTGATCATGTCGGGCAGGCCCGTATTCCCGCTCAAGCACGTCCTGGTCTATGCCTGGGAGCTCAGGACCGCTAAGAGCCTCGATGAGATAGTCAGGAGGCTCGAGGAGGCCAGGTTCTACGTCGTGAGGCCCAGGGAGGACATAATAGTGATGACGAGCCTGGCCAGGCCCGGGGCCGTGGTGCTCATAATGATCGAGAGAGGGCCTGGCCACGGGGACCTCATCGTGGTCCAGATGCCAGAGGGGCCCTACAGCTACGAGGACCTATTGAGGGCGGTGCCCGTCTTCGCCAGGATAGCCGGCATAAGGCTGAGAGGGCTCTGGCCGAAGGCCCACAGGCCCGCGGCCTAAAGGACCTTTATCCAGTAGCGCCTGGCATCCCTCAGGACCACGCTGTGCTCTAATGCCCTCTCGAACTCCTCGGGCGTGAGGAGGATGATGTCGGCGGCCTTCCTGAACCTCCAGGCCCGGTAGGCCAGGCTCATGCGCTCGTCCCTCCGGAGGCCCCGGACGGACGGGCTCACGACCAACAGGTCTATATCGCTCACGTCCAGGCTATCCCCGCGGGCCACGGAGCCGAACAGGTAGGCCTCCCGGACCTCTATCTGCCTTGAGAGCTCGGCCAGGTAGGCCCTCACCATGCGCAGGGCCTCCTCGAGCCTCCTGGCCCTCACCTCACGGATTACCTCCGAGAGCTTCCTCAACCCTCGATAGCACCTCCCTGGCGAAGGACAGGAAGCGCCTGGCCGTATCCGGGTGTATCTCGGGCACGCCCGAGAACACATCCGGGTAGCGGGAGGCCGAGTAGAAGGGCGTGAGCTCGCTCAGCGTGGCCTCATCCAGATGGCCTACCAGGTCCCTGACCGGCTCGTATAGCTCCTTCAGGTTGTGGGTTTTCGGGGGGAGGCGGCCGGATGCCAGCCACAGCGCCTTCAGCGCGAACTCGACCACCTGCTGGGACCAGAAGACGCAGGCCTCGTTATCCCCCATGCCGAAACAGGCCTCAGCCCGCCTCAGGTTCTTCCTCGCCACCTCGAGCCAGCTCAGCGCTTCCCCGCGCAACGTTAGGCCCGGGGGCCTATGGCCGGGGGCCCAGATTAATCTTCCACCAGGATGGATTTGATGAGCCTGAACTCCACGGTATCCACCAGACCCTTGTCCGTCAGCCTGAGCTCCGGTATCACGGGCAGGGCGAGCAGCGATAAGGTCATGAAGGGGGATTCCATCTCGCAGCCCAGCTCCCGCCATGCTTTGGCCAGCTCCCTGACCTTCCCGGCCACCACCTCTATGGGCTCCTCGGACATCAGGCCCGCCACGGGGAGCTCGAGGAGGGCCAGAATCCTCCCCCGGTCGGCCACGGCCATCCCGCCTCCGCAGCCAGCCACGGCCCTGGCCGCGAGGGTCATGTCCTCCGTGCTGACGCCCACCACTATCAGGTTGTGGCTGTCGTGGGCCACGGTAGAGGCAGCAGCCCCTGACCTGAGGCCGAAGCCCTTGACCAACCCCCTTCCCATGTTCCCGGTCATCTTGTGCCTCTCGAGGACGGCCAGGAGGGCTATATCGCGCTCGGGGTCCGGCCTGACGGTGCCATCCACGACCTCGACGGTCTCGATCAGATGCCTCGTGGTGGCCTTCCCCTCCTCCACGCCTATGACGTGGGCCCTCGCCCGCCCCTCCGGTATCTCTACCCTAATCTCGAAATCCCGGGGCTCGGGGGGGCGCTTGAGCCTGACGGTCCTCTTGGCCTTTTCCGGGTAGGGCTTCTTCACCGGCCTGACCATGAGGACCCCTTTCCTGGCCACGAGGAAGCCATCTGAAATGACGGTATCCACCTCCACCTTCTCGAGGTCGGATAGCAGCACTATATCGGCTGCCCTACCGGGCGCTATGGCACCTATGTAATGGTCGAGGCCGTAGTGCTCAGCCGGGTTTATAGTGGCCATCTGGATGGCCCTCACAGGGTCGAGCCCCTCCTCTACGGCCCTCCTCACCACGAAATCCATGTGCCCTTCCTCCAGCAGGTCCTCCGGGTGCCTGTCGTCCGTGACGAGGACGGCCCGCCTGTGGTCGAGACCCATGTCCGTTATGGCCTTTATACAGGCCGCGAGGTCCTTCCAGGCCGAGCCCTCCCTTATCATGGCGTACATGCCCATCCTCAGCCTCTCGGCCACCTCGGCTGGCCCCGTGGCCTCGTGGCAGGAGCTTATGCCCGCCGATGCGTAGGCGCACAGCTCGGCCCCCACTATATTGTCCGAGTGCCCCTCGACCGCCTTCCCGGCCCGGAGGGCGGCCCTTATCTTCTCGAGGAGCTCCTCATCCTTAGAGAGGACGCCTGGATAATTCATCACCTCCCCGAGGGCCACGACCCCGGGCCAGCTCAGGGCCTCGCGGACCTCCTCGGGCCCTAACTCGGCCCCAGCCGTCTCGAACTCGGGTCTCGAGGCCGGGACGCAGGATGGGACGCACAGGAAGACCTTGAGGGGGAGCTCCCTGGATTCCTCCCACACCATCCTCAGGCCCTCGAGGCCCAGGACGTTCGCTATCTCGTGCGGGTCGGCGAAGATGCTGGTCGTCCCCCTCGGGACGACGGCCCTCGCGAACTCAGAGAAGACGACCATGGAGCTCTCGACGTGGACGTGGGCATCTATGAAGCCCGGGGCGGCGTAGAGCCCATCGGCCCTTATGACGTTCGTGGCGGCCCCTATGGCGTGGTCGGCTTTCCCCACGAGGGCTATCCTGTCCTTGCGGACGGCTATGTCCACGCCCTCCTGGAGCTCTCCCGTGAAGACGTTCACAAGGACCGCGTTCCTCACGACCAGATCGGCCTTGAGGCGCCCGAGGGCCACGTCTATGAGCTCCGGGAAGACCTGCCAGAGCTCCGTCCTGACCGGCCTGTAGGACAAGCCCGCCACCGGTGGGCGTGGGGCTCGCAGGCTTAATAGGGCAGCCCACCCTACCCCACGGGCATGGGCTTAAGCGAGATACTCTCGGGCGCCCAGGAGGAGGTCAAGAAGGCTTACGAGATGAGGACGGAGGTCCAGAGGGCCTCGAGGCGCGTGACCAAGCTGGCGAAGAGGGCCATCTTCGCCATCCACAAGGGCTCCCTGGAGGAGGCGAGGGAGATGCTCTCCGAGGCGAGGGAGGAGCTGCGCAAGCTCAGGGCCCTCCTGCTCGAGAACCCTGACGTGGCCGGCCTCGGCATACTGAACCCGGCCTACCAGGAGTACGTGGAGGCAGAGGTCTTCCTCGCCCTCGTCTCAGGTTCGGAGGTACCGGGGCCGGAGGAGCTCGAGGCCCCTCCCGAGCAGTACATCCTGGGCCTCGCGGACGTGATAGGGGAGTTCAGGCGAAGGGCTCTCGAGGCCCTCAAGGAGGGAAGGCTATCCGATGCCGAGGAGTGCCTCAGCACCATGGAGGACATCTACATAGAGCTCATATCGCTCGACGAGGCCCAGGCCATAATCTCGGAGCTGAGGAGGAAATGCGATGTTGCAAGGAGGCTAATAGAGGCCACGAGAGGCGATATAGTGGTCGAGGCCAGGAAGATGGCCCTCGAGTCCGCCATGGGGAAGCTTGAAGAACTCATAAGGAGGTTCGGGGAAGGAGGGAGTTCCTGATGGCCTGGGATACCAGGGAGATAAGGCGAAAGGCCGAGGAGGATTACGAGGCAGCCTGGGTGGAGACGGCCAGGCTGCTGAAGAAGGAGGGGCGCTCCCTGAGGTGGTCCAGGGGCGAGCCCGGCAGGCCCCACCCGGTCTGCGAGCTCATCTGGCGCCTCAGGTCCATACTGCTCTCCTACGGCTTCGATGAGGTGCTGAACCCGACCATAGTCCCCGATACGGAGGTCAGGCGCCAGTACGGGCCCGAGGCACCCGTGATACTGGACAGGGTCTTCTACTTAGCTGGCCTGCCCAGGCCGGACATAGGCATAAGCTCGGAGCTCGAGAGCAGGATCAAGGCCATAGCGCCCGGGATATCAATAGAGGCCCTGAAGGGCATATTCAGGGCTTACAAGGAGGGCAGGATAGAAGCTGACGACCTCGTGGAGGAGATGGTCAAGCAACTGGGCATAAGGCCCGAGCAGGCGACCGCCATACTGGCCCTCTTCCCCGAGCTGGCCACGCTAACGCCCCTGCCGACCAGGCTCACGCTCAGGTCCCACATGACGGCCCTCTGGTTCCCAACCCTCGCGGCCCTCCAGGATAAGAGGCCCCTCCCCATCAAGCTCTTCTCCATAGGGCTGAAGTGGCGGAGGGAGCAGAAGCTCGATGAGACGCATATCTACGATTCGCACGTGGCCTCCCTCGTCGTCATGGCGGAGGAGATCACGCTCGAGGACGGCCAGGAGCTCGTCAGGTCCATACTGGCCGACCTGGCCTCGGCTTACGAGAAGAAGGAGCTCTCCAAGCCCCGCTTCATAATCAAGGAGGCCACAAGCAAGTACTACGCACCGGGCATGGAGGTGGAGGTCTTCGTCCGCCACAAGGGCTCCTGGGTGGAGGTGGGCGATATAGGCCTGTACTCGCCCGTCTCCCTGGCCAGGTACGGCATCCGATGGCCCGTCTTCAACGCTGGCCTCGGTGTCGAGAGGCTCGCCATGATACTGTATGGCTATGATGACATAAGGGTGCTCGCCTACCCGCAGTTCTACGCCGAGGCGGAGTTCACGGACGAGCAGCTGGCGAACATGGTGAGGATAGGCGATAGGCCCACCACGCCCGAGGGCATGAGGATAGCCCAGGCCATAGTGAGGACGGCCGAGGCCCACGGCGAGGCCCCGAGCCCCTGCGAGTTCCTGGCCTACGAGGGGCCGCTCATGGGGAGGGAGGTCCGGGTCTACCTCTTCGAGCACGAGCCAGGCGTCAAGCTCCTGGGGCCAGCCGCCCTTAACCACGTATGCGTTGAGGAAGGCTCCATACTCGGCCTGCCCGAGCCCAGGGGCGTTGATACGGGCATAAGGTATATAGATGCCATAGCCATGTGGGCCGCCAAGCGCATAGAGGATGCCATCAGGGAGGGCCGGAGGGCCGTGGAGCTCAGGATCAAGATGGCCAAGAGACCCAGCGACGTGAACGTAATCGTGGATGACGTGGCGAGGCGCTACATAACGAGCAGGAGGAAGAAAATAGAGGTAAAAGGCCCCGTCTTCGTGGGCATAAGGGCCGAGGTGGTTTAGGGCTCCTCGGGCTTCCCCACGGCTCTTAGGGCCTTCTCGGCCGTCTGGACGCAGGCCAAGAGGTCATCTATAGTCGCCCAGAAGCTCCCGAGGCTCTTGCTGCAGGATACCTCGAAGATGACGTGCTTCCCCTCGACCCGCCCTCTCACGGATAGGCCCTCGGGCAGGGGCCTGTTATCCGGTTCCACCGCCTCGCGGATTGCCCTGGCCAGGGCCTCATCCCCGTAGGAGAGCCTTATCCTCGCCTCATAGCTGGCCGTCCGTCCTGGCCCGCTCATGAGCTCTCCCTGAAGTGGGGTATTATCTGCTCCGTATAGACCTTAATCACGTACCTCACGTCCGGGCCTATGTTTATCAGGATGAAATGCCTGACGCCCGCTCTCACGTAGGCATGGATTTTCTCGAGGCATTCTTCGGGCCTGCCCGATATGGAGAAGTCGAAGGCTGCCTCCAGGGGCACGGATGAGGAGAACTCCATGAAGGCCCTAAGGTCCTCGTCCCTGGGCAGCATCTCGAAGTAGCGCTTGAAGCCCTCCGGGACCTCGACCTCATAACCGGCCTCCCTCAGGAGCTCCGGGGAGTGGGCTATGAGACCCTTATATGCCTCGAGCCTCTCGCATACCGCTTTTTCGTCCTCGGATATGCATGTGTAGAGGTAGATGGCGGTATCTATGTCCTCCGGGTTCCTCCCGGCCCTCCTGGCGGCCTCGTGGATTACCCTTAGGCGTTTCCGGTAGAGCTCGGGCGTCATAGGGGTCGGGAGCCATCCGTCGGCGAGGCGGCCGGTGAGCTCCAGCATCCTGGGGCCGTGCGCCCCGAGGTAGATGGGCACTGGTCTCGCGGGCCTTATCTGGAGGAAGGCCTTCTCGAGCCTCCAGAAACGCCCCTCATAATCCACCACATCGCCCGACCAGAGGGCCCTCATGACCCTTATGGCCTCCTCGAGCCTGCTCACGGGCCTATCCCATTTTATCCCGAAGGGGTCGAGGTTCATGGCTTCCCCGGCCCCCAGGCCCAGGAGGACACGGCCCCCTGAGAGCTGGTCCACGGTCGCGACCGTCTGGGCGAGGACGGCCGGGTGACGCCTATGGGGGTCCGAGACGGATGTCCCGAGGAGGACGCGCTCGGTCGTGACGGCCAGGGCCGATAAAATGGACCAGGCCTCCGGGGTCGTGCCGTAGGGTATGAAGATGAGGTGGTCGGGAATCCATATCGAATCGAAGCCGGCTTCCTCGTTCACCTTAGCGATCCTGATGAGCTTGTTGACGGGCGCCGCCGGGACGGGGAGCATGACCCCGAACCTCACCCGGGCCGACATGGCTTCCCCCGCCATCCTGGGGCCCGGCCGTTAAAGAGACCCACAGAGTTTACCACCGCTCATGTCTGTGGCGAGCGGCGGCGTCCAGTAAGTCTTATAAGCCCCAGGACACGGAACCCCTCCCCCGAAAGGGAGGAGGTCGAATGTCCAAGATAGCCGCGACCAAGCTCAAGGCGATCATCATAGCTGTCATAGTCGTGGCGGCTGTCACCGGAGGCAGCCTCTGGTACTATTACACGGTGGTGCTGCCAGCAAGAAAGCCCATAAAGATAGGGGGTTCGTTGCCTCTCACCGGGATCTACTCGGAGACAGCCAAATGGATAGAGAGGGGCTACCGATACTGGGCTGATGAGATCAACAAGAAGGGCGGCCTATTGGGAAGGCCCGTCGAGCTCATAATCTACGATGACGAAAGCGATGTCGATAAAGCGAGAATGTACTTGGAGAAAGCCATAACCGTAGACCATGTGGATCTGATACTCGGAGGCTATCCTGGGACAGCCTGCGTGGCCCAGATGGCTGTAGCGGAGAAATATCACATGGTGTACATATCCATGGGCGGGCACCTATGGTCATTCGAGCAGGGCTACCAGTACTGCTTCGGCGGCCCACCGCTCATGGGCCAGTGGTGGGCCATAGGCTTCCTCGAGTTCTTAGAAAGCCTCCCACCGGATGAGAGGCCGAAAAAGGCAGCCATATTGGTCATGGATAACGTGATAGGCTGGGCCTGCTGGGAGAGCGTGATGGGCAAGCATGAGGTCGGTAGGAGGGGCTCCGGCAAATGGGTCGACATAGGCATAGGACTGGACGACCTAGGCATAGAGGTCGTCTTAGAAGAGGCGTACTCCCTCCCGACCACCTACGAGACCATACTCTCCCTCGTGGCCAAGGCCAAGGCCAGCGGGGCTGACGTGCTGTTCACGCTCAGCTTCTTCGATGATGGTGTGATGACTATAAGGGCCTGCAAAGAGTTAGACTACGAGCCTAAGGCCATATTCCAAGGAGTCGGCACCCTAATACCGGCCTGGGTCGAGGAGCTGGGCAAGGACGGCGATTACGTGTTCTCGGGCACGATGCTCCACTGGAAGCTGCCGTACGTGAAGGATGAGAGGCCCGACTTGATCGAGTACTGCCGCAAGACATGGGGCATAGATCCACCGCTGTACTTCCTGTTCGGCTACTGCTGGATGCAGGTCCTTCAGCAGGCAGTAGAAGGCGTCGGACGCATAGATCATGACGCCATGAAGGACTGGCTCAGGACTCACGAGATACACACCATAGCTGGCACCTTCACGTTCGATGAGAAAGGCCTCCCGCCTCCATACTCCTACTGCACCCAGGTGATAAACGGATCCGTGGAGCTCATCTGGCCACCCGAGGTCAGGACCGCCGAGCCGGTCTATCCAAGGCCCCATTGGGAGGAATACGGCGGTGCTTCTGCCACTGCTGCCGGCCTCACCGTTGATGTCGAGTCAGTCCCGCCCGGGCCGGGCCACCTGTGCTATAACATAATGGCCAACCACCTCGGTGCCCCGAGCTTCATCAAGGGCCCGATGATGCTCATCATGGGCCTGACGGCTGCCGTGCTGCTGGTCACCCTTGCTAAGGTCCTGTGAAAGGAGGCACCGCCCGTGTGGCAGCTGGTGCTCCAATCCCTTATTTTTGGCATCTTGATGGGCGGCATTTATGCATCGTTAGGTGTAGGTTTCACGCTCACGTGGGGGGTCACCAAGATACTCAACATCTCCCACTGTACCTTCGCCGTCCTCGCCGCCTACATGGCATATTGGCTTCTCGTGCTCGTCGGCGTGGACCCCCTCATCTCGTTGGCCATAATAGCCCCCACGTTTTTCGCCATAGGGCTGGCTGTTTATATAGGCCTGATGAGGTCGCTCTTTAAGGCCGAGGATATCACGATGGCATCCATGGTGTTCACCGTAGGCCTGGCGACGGTGCTTGAGAACCTCATGCTCTACACATGGTCGCCAGACCCGAGGGTCATGATAACGCCGTACACGGGGAGATCCATATTCCTGGGGGGCGTGGCCGTACCGATAACAGCCCTTACGTGCTTCTTGGTCTCTATAGGCACGGTCCTGGGCGTCTACCTCTTCCTGCACAAGACATACGTGGGCAAGGCCGTTAGGGCCACGTGGCAGAACCCGGAGCTCGCCTCGTTATACGGCATCGATAAGGAGAAGGTGACCATGATAACCTTCGGCTTGGCCATGGTCAGTGCTGGCGTTGGAGGAGTCTGTCTGGCCTTAATAAGCTCCTTTTACCCATCGATCCACAACATATGGACAATACACCTATTCCTTGTAGTGATCATAGGAGGGGTCGGGAGCGTGATCGGGGCGGCTGTTGGAGGCATTATAGTGGGCCTGCTGAATGCCCTCTGCGGCATCTTCATACCTTATAGCTGGCTCCCCGTCGTCTCGTTCTCAACACTTATAGTGCTGCTGTTGGTAAGGCCCAGGGGGTTGTTCAGGACATGAGGCTGGCCTGGCAGTCCGCGAGGGAGATGGCGACCTTCCTTATCATCATAGCCGCACTATCCTTATTCCCGCTTGCAAACCCCCCCTTATACTTATATTCACTGATGTTCTACATATTCATGTACATAGCATTAGTTGAGAGCTGGAACATGATAGGTGGCTACGCTGGCTACATGAGCTTCGGCCATGTGGGCTTCTTCGGCATAGGAGCTTACACCACAGCCCTCTTGGCTATAAGATACGGCTTATCCCCGTTCTACACATGCATCCTGGGCGGGTTAATCGCTGCCCTGTTCGCAGCTGCCGTGGGATACCCGTGCCTAAAGCTTAGAGGGCCTTACTTCGCCCTCGTGACCTTATGCATACCATACATATTAAAGACCGTGGCCATGAACGTCAAGTGGACCGGTGCTACTGTGGGCATATGGCTGCCCCTCCCACCGTACATGATTAGGGTCATGATGTTGAGGTTATACGAGGCCATGCTGGTCATAATGGCGGTCACCATATTCGTGGCGAGGCATGTCGAGCGCTCCAAAATGGGCCTGGGCCTGATGGCCATAAGGGAGGATGAGGAGGTAGCCGAGAGCATGGGCATCAATACGACATCCTTGAAAATGAGGGCCTTCGTAATAAGTGCCTTCTTCACGGGCGTAATAGGGGGCATCTACGCGCCCTACATAACCTACGTCCATCCAGCTACCGTGTTCGACCCGTTCGTGTCCATATTGATAGTAGTGATGGCTATCTTCGGCGGGAGAACGACTTGGCTCGGGCCAGTGGTCGGGGCCGTCATCATGACCATAGTGGACCAGATGCTCACTATGGTCCTGGGCGCTGAGATGGCCAGGATAGCTTACGGGGCCTGTCTTATGGTCTTGATAGCTCTTATGCCCGAGGGGCTGGTGCCTTCCCTGGCTAAATACTCGGAGTGGTTGAGGAAGATCGTCAGAGGCCCAGGTACGATTTCTTAATGTCCGGGTTCTCTAAGAGTTCCTCTCCCGTGCCCTCGAGGACTATCCTCCCGTTCTCCATAACATATGCCCTATCCGCTAATTCCAGCGCCCTTCTCACCTCCTGTGAGACAAGGAGGATGGTCAATCCCTCCTCATGAAGTTTGCTTATGGAGTCAAAGATGAGTTCTGATAGCTTGGGCGCCAACCCTATAGTGGGCTCGTCTAACATGAGAAGCTTGGGCTCGGCTATAAGGCCCCTACCTATGGATAACATCTGCATCTCCCCACCGCTCAGCGTTTCAGCTACTTGGCCCAACCTCTCCTTAAGCACGGGAAAGAGGCGGAAGACCTCTTTAACGTTCCTCTTGAAGTTCTCCCTGACCTCACCCATGTAAGCCCCCATCTGGAGGTTCTCGAGAACGCTCATCAATGGGAATATAGCTCTCCCCTCGGGTATGTGTATTAAGCCAAGCCTACATATCTTATGGGGTGGCAGACCGTCTATTCTCCTGCCCATGAACTCTATGGTTCCCGATATTGGCTTGAGAAGGCCAGATATCGTACGGAGAAGCGTGGTCTTACCAGCGCCATTAGGGCCTATGAGAGAGACCAACTCGCCTTCCCTGACCTCCAGGGATACGTCCCATAGGACTTGGAGCCTGCCGTAAGCTACGTTCAGATTACTTACCCGCAGCATAGGCAGCCCCCAAGTAAGCTTCTATGACGAGGGGGTCTTTGCTTACCTCCTCGGGTGTTCCCTCAGCTATTTTACGGCCGTGGTGGAGTACCATTATCCTATCACTTATATCCATTATGAACCTCATCACGTGCTCCACCATGAATATCGTAATGCCCAACTCATCCCTTATCCTCAGGACAAGTTTGCGAGCTTCTTTGATCTCGGCCTCGTTTAGGCCAGCTATTATCTCGTCCAACAGCAGTACCTTGGGCCCTATAGCCAAGGCCCTGGCCAATTCTAATCTCCTTCTATCCATCGTGATCAGATCCTCCGCTGGCACATGTGCTTTCTCGGCTAAGCCGACGAACTCGAGTATCTCCTTAGCCAGCTCAAGCGCCTCATTATAATCGCTCATGTCGCGGCCGTAAAGCAGGCCTAAAGCAACGTTCTCCAGGGCCGTGAACTTTGCCAGAGGTCTTGGTATCTGGAAGGTTCTCCCTATCCCCATCTTCGCTATCTTGTAAGGTCTTAGGCCTGTTATATCCTTACCTTCGAAAAACACCTTGCCCTTATCCGGCTTCACGAAGCCGGATATGACGTTAAAAAGCGTGGTCTTACCAGCGCCATTAGGGCCTATGAGGCCTACTATCTCGCCTTTCCTAATTTCAAAATTCACGTCAGAAAGGGCTTTAATCCCTCCAAAGCTTTTGCTTATGCCGATTCCCTTAAGCATCCGGGGTCACCCTCTCCCCGGAAAAGGGACTACCTTAATAAGCCTTACGCGTTCCAAGCATCTTAACCGGCCGTTAAAGAACCCCACAGAGTTATATACTGCCCAAACACCATGCCCGAGTGGTGGATGGGCATGGGCAAGAAGGTGAGGATAATAGACATAAGCTCCACCATAGAGCACGAGGACCCGAAGGACCCGGAGGCCTTCAGGCCCAAGATACAGTACATAGACCACAGGACGGGCGCTGTCCAGATAAGGCAGATGTTCGGGGTGGACCCCAAGGACCTCGTCTACTCCGGGGGCCTGGGCTGGTCCATAGAGGTCGTCACGCTCATGACGCACTCTGGGACGCACGTGGACGCGCCCTGGCATTACCACCCGATGGCCGAGGGGAGGAAGGCCAAGACCATAGATGAGTGTCCTCTCGAGTGGTTCTACGGGGATGGCGTCAGGCTCGACCTCAGGCACAAGAAGCCGGGCGAGGAGATAACGGTCGAGGACCTCAAGGAGGCCCTGGACAAGATAGGCTACAAGCTGAAGCCGGGGGATATAGTCCTGATATGGACGGACACGGACAAGAAGGCCGGGACACCCGAGTACTTCGACCAGCCCGGCCTGAGCAGGGAGGCCGTCCTCTGGCTCGTGGAGCAGGGCGTGAAGGTCATAGGGATAGACGCCTGGTCCCTTGACAGGACCTTCGCCAAGCAGGCCGAGGAGTACAAGAGGACGGGCGATGGGACCAAGATATGGCCGGCCCACTTCGCAGGCATAGAGAAGGAATACTGCCATATAGAGAAGCTCGCCAACCTGGACAAGATACCGAAGCCCTACGGTTTCAAGGTGGCCTGCTTCCCGGTCAAGATAGCGAAGGCATCAGCGGGCTGGTGCCGGGCGGTCGTGATAATAGAGGAGGAAGAGGAAACCGGGCAGGAGGGCGGGCAGTAACCCGCGCCAGCGTCAGGATCACGGCTATCCAGCGAAAAGAAGTGCCAAAAAGAAGCAGTCGAACTCGGGAGTTCAGGATAATTTCTTGCCCAGCAGGAGCCTCGGGTTGTAGTCGCCTACTCCCCTGACCGTGTAGGTCAGCTCCGCGCTCTCGCCCGGGCCCAACTCCTTTATGGTCCACCTGAGCTTCCTCTCCTCGACCACGGGCTCTGGGGCGCTCTCAACGAGCTCGAAGCCGGGTGGTATCTCATCCACGACCTCGTAATCGAAGAGCTTGAGATCGCCCCTGTTCGTCAGCCTTATGCTGACCCTGAACAGGTCCGGCCCTACCTGCTCCACGGAGACGGAGCGCATCACGCTCCTGCGGGCCCTTATGGCCTCGAGGGCCGGGGCCTCCTCCTCCGGTATCTCCACGTGGAGCTTGACGTTGTCCTCGCGGGTGGAGGCCCTGACGGTGCTCGGGAGGCGGAAGACCTGGCCCCTGGCCGGTTTCCTGGCCACCAGCTCGTACTCCAGGGTTATCTTATCCCCGGCCCCCATGTGCCTGCCGACGGCCGTTTCGAGGTCCCTTATGGTCATCCTGAAGGCCCCTTCCTCGGCCGCGATGGCTATGCTGTCCGGGGGTATGGTGAGTTCCTCGCCCCCGCTGACGAGCTTGGCCCTCACCATTCCGGCCTCGGGTGCCTCGAAGCCGGGCGGGAGCTTCTCCTCGACCTCCACGAACCTGACGGGCGCTGTCCCGGTGTTCGTGATGGTGAGGAGGCAGAACACCCGGTTATCCACTCCGCTGACGAGCTGGGATGGGCTGAGGAAGGCAAACCTATCCGGGTGGAGGACCCTGGCTTCCTTCTCCACCTTGAGGGCCAGGACGGGCAGGGAGACGGCATCCATCATTATGGAGGCCTTCCCGCTCTTGTATTCGGTGTGCTCGAGGATGGGCTCGAATAGCACCACCTCGAAACGCGGGCATTCCTCACAGCTCAGCCTGAACGCCTCCACCTCCTTCCTCTCGCCGGGCCTGAGCTCCGTCTCGACCGTCAGGACCCTACGCCCCTCGACCTCGCCCTCCACCGCGTTCACGAGCTCCGTGACCTCGCCCTTCTCGAGGGCGAGGTGGAGCTTGGCCCTGGCCTTGAGGTCACCCCTGTTCGTGAACTCCACCCTGACGTCCCACGTGTTTATCTCGTCGAGCTCATCGCTCGATATGGCGTAATCCATGATGCCGTGGGCCTCCACCTCCTTCACGTCCAGGCCGCTGAGGGTGGCCCCCTCGACGCCGAAGGAGTACCTTATCTCGCCCAGGCTGAGGGGCCTCGCCTCGGCGTGCTTAAGGGAGCCCCTGACCGTCAGAGTGGCCTCCTCGCCCGGCCCGAGCTCATCGAGGCGCCAGGTCAGGCCATCCCTCGCCAGGACAACGCTGCCCCTCGTGGCCGAGTGGTCGAGGCGTGTGAAGCCGGGCGGGAGCCTCTTGAGCAAGGTGAGGTCCTTGAGCCTCCCCTCGCCCTCGTTCCTGACATCTATCTTGAAGCCCACATCCGTCTCCTCGCCCAACAGCAGGACGGGCTCCGTGTAGCTGGGGGGCAGAGATATCTCCTCGCTGACCCTGGCCGTGAGCGGAGGGAGCTCTTTTATCTCGTAGGAGAGGGTGGTCCTGGCCCCCTGGCTGAGCGCCCTGTAGCTCAGGACGGGCTGCTCTATCGTGGTCTTCTCGTGGCCCGTCAGCTCCACCCTGACGGCCAGGAGGGGCGTGGTCGAGCGGTTCTCTATGACGAGCCTACCCTCGCCCGCGAGCTGGACCACCTCGCCCTCGTGGCTCAGCCTCCCCCTGACCTCCTCCTCTATCGAGACGGCTATCTCGGATACCATCGGGGCTGGCGGCACGGCCTCAGCAACGGGTGCAGCCGTGATCTCAACGACAGGGGCTTCTTCCTTTTCTTCCTCCTTGGGTTTCCTGCGCCAGAACATAGGCCCTAACCTCCCCGCCAGAATCGGGTTCTCAGCTTAATTAAGGTTTCCAGAGAGCACTCCAGCGGTTAAAAGGGGGCGCGGCTCGGCTCGTAGGGAAGCAGCTCATCCCATCGGCCCCCAGCCGTAAGACCTCATCGCCGCGGCCTCCCCGCCGGGATAGGGTCGGCCTGGCATTATTTAAGCATGAGACCGTGATAACCGCCTCCTCGGGGCGGCCGAGCCCCTACATGGCGGACCCGATGGTGTGCCCGCGGCCGCGTGGGAGCGCCAGGAATATCCTCAGGCACCTGTTCCCTATCTCCCGGACGCCATGAGCCTAAGCGAAAGCCTTATAGCCCTCCCCTCCTTTCCGTTAGCTCGGGCTGGATGCAGCCCCCGAGCATCTGGCTCGTGGGGTGAAGGGCGTAGG
>CAYNQQ010000004.1:0-19049 GCA_964399385.1 uncultured Candidatus Bathyarchaeia archaeon
AAGGAGCACGGCCAGGGACAAGATGGCCCTGTTCTGGATAGTGGCCTTCCCGATACTCATGCTGACCATGTCCTTCCTCCTCTGGGCCAACCCCATGCCGCCCGTCACGGTGAAGGTGGGCGTGGTCTACGAGGACACCACGGCCGATCGGGGCAACCTGACCTTCACGGCCAGGAACATAACGGACATAATGAGGGAGGTCTACGTCGAGACCGAGGAGGGGAAGGTAAAGGTCTTCGATGTGGTCGAGTACGGGAACGATACGGATAGGGCCCTCCAGGACCTCGAGGCTGGCAAGCTGGATGCCGTCGTGGTCTACCCGGATGGCTTCTCGGCCAACATGAGCTACGGCCTCACGGCCAAGGTCGAGATATACGTCAGGGGAGGCGATGCCTACACGGAGCAGGTCACCAAGGCCGTGCTGACGGAGTTCTACAGCAGGCTCTCGGACGAGGCCGCCGAGGCGAGGATAGAGGCCATGGAGAAGAGCCTGCCCGAGGACCAGATACCGCCCGAGCAGAAGGAGCTCATAATCGAGTATATGAAGGGCCTCGCCTGGCCCGTGAACACGACGGTGGAGACCGTGACGCCCAAGACCCTGGTGGGCAAGGCCGGCCTGAGGGGCTGGTTCACCATAGCCATGATGGGTGTCGAGATGCTGATGGCTGGCCTGAGCATGGGCGCTACCATGGTGGTTGAGGAGAGGGACAGGAAGACGCTCAGGCGGCTCATGGCGGCCCCGATAGGCCCCTGGGACCTGCTGATAGGCAAGACCCTATCGGCCCTCTTCTGGCTCGGCATCTCGGCCATCGTCTGCTTAGGCTACGGGCTGGCCTGGGGGGCGAGGATCTACTGGCACCCGCTCGAGAACCCGGCGCACATCCTGGTGCCCGTGCTCCTCCTCATCGGGAGCCTCATGATGGTGGGCCTCGGCCTCCTCATATCCATCATCTCCAAGACCTCGCGAGGGGCCTCGGGCCTGGCGACGGCCATAGGCTTCCCGCTCATGTTCCTCACCGGCATCTGGATGCCGAAGTGGATGCTGCCCAAGCCCCTCAGGCTGTTCGCGACCTACTTCCCGCTCACGATGGTCATAGACGCCCTGAGGGCCACCATGATCTTCAACGCCGGCCTCGAGGCCGTGCTGCCCGTCCTGCCCTGGATAGCCCTCTCCACGCTGGTGCTCTACGGGCTCGGCGTCCTGGCCTACAAGGTTGTGCTCAGGAGGTCCCTCTGAAAAAGGGCTTTTTGAACCCCTGACCATCTGTTCACCCAGATAAGGGCAAGTGTTAAAACCCACATGGCCTCATGAGCCCGGGGTGGAGGTATGGCCGAGGAGAGGAAGAAGGTCACCATAAGGACCCTCATGAGGAAGAAGGAAGCTGGCGAGAAGATCGTCTGGCTCGTGGTCTACGATTACCCGACGGCCCTCCTGGCGGATGAGGCTGGCGTGGACATGGTGCTGATAGGCGATTCCCTCGGCATGAACGTCCTGGGCTACGAGACGACCCTGCCCGTCACCATGGAGGAGATGCTCCACCACACGAAGGCGGTGGTGAGGGCCGTGAAGTACGCCTTCATAGTGGGCGATATGCCCTTCATGTCCTACCAGCCGAGCGTCGAGGAGGCCATAAAGAACGCGGGAGCCTTCCTCAAGGCCGGTTGTGATGCCGTTAAGATAGAGGGCGGGGCCGAGGTAGCCGACCGCGTGAAGGCCATCGTGGACTTCGGCATACCCGTGATAGGCCACCTTGGCCTGACGCCACAGAAGGTCTCCATGCTGGGCGGCTACAGGCTCCAGGGGAAGACGGCGGAGGACGCGAAGAAGATAATAGAGGACGCCAAGGCCCTGGAGGAGGCCGGTGCCTTCGGGGTGCTGATAGAGAACACGACGGCCGAGGTAGCGAAGCTGGTGGCCGAGGAAACAGATCTCATAGTGTTCGGTATAGGAGGAGGGCCCTACTGCCACGGCCAGCTCCTGCTCGCGCCCGATGTGCTCGGGATAGGCAAGATAAGGCCCTGGTTCGCCAAGACCTACGTCAACCTGAGGGAGCTCATACTCAAGGCCTTTAAGAGCTACTGCGATGATGTGAGGAAGGGCCTCTACCCGGCCGAGGAGCACACCAGGCACATGGATAAGGAGGAGTACGAGAAGCTGCTCAAGCTGCTCGGGAGGAAGTAGCGGCCCGGCATAGGGCGGCGTTCCATCAGCACGCGGGTAGTCCTCACTTTCACCTAACCCAGGGGATATGATAGGTACGTGCTAATCGTGCTTAAAACGCCGGAGGAGGCCTCTCCCCCGGTGGCCTGGGTGGCCGGGGAAGAGGAAACCCTGTCAGCTATCCCGAGCCCCCTGAGGGAGCGGATAGAGCTGATCGAGGAGGCCGTGGAGGAGGCCCCCCACCCCTTCATATATAGGAAGCTCATGGAGGAGGGGACCAAGCACGTGGTAGAGGAGTATATAAGGAGAAAGTCCTCGCTCAAGGCCCTCAGACTCTCGGAGGAGGACATGGCCTCCTTCCTCGGCCTCAGGGAGGTAGACAGGAGGCTCGTGAAAGAGCTGACGGACAGGTTCGAGTCCGGGGACCTCCTCGTGGTGGGGATAGACGCCGGCGTCAACTGCCTTAACCTCGAGGTGGCCTACGTTCCCCTCTGCTGTGCCGTAGCTGTCCTGTGCACCTCCTTCGATGTGGTCGACCACCTGCCTAAGGCCATGACCAAGATACCGTTCTGGGACGACGAGATATACCCGGACTGGCGCTCCCTCGTCATCGGCTATAGGCTCCAGTTCGAGCTCGTCAGGGAGGCCGTTGAGGCCTGGGAGCCGGATATGATAATCTTCGATGGACCCTTCCTCTACAGCCAGCTCATGAGGGGGAGGAAGGGCACCTCCTACTGGTCCGAGTTCGAGAAAACGCTCGATGAGGGCGTCAAGGCCCTGGAGTTCTGCGCCGAGAAAGACGTGCCCATAGTGGGCTTCGTCAAGAGGCCCGAGGGCTGTAGCGTGGCCAAGAAGCTCGTCAAGGCTGGCCTGCTGAGGAGGTCCGTCAGGGATACGGTGGCCCTCAAGTGGATGAGGTACGGCACCTTCACGAGCCCCATGAGGTACGTGAGGAGGACGGCCCGCCTCGGGAGGATGGAGGTCCCCTCCAGGATGGCTGAGGAATACCTGAACAGGGCCGTGAGGATGGGGGTGGATGAATCCGTGGTCTCCATAGAGTTCTCCTACATCAACACGGGCTACTCCTTCCCCTACAAGGTGGAGGTCCCGAGACCCTTCATCGACCGCCTGGACGAGATAATGGCCCTCATGCTCGCCCTAAGGGCCAGCAGGGGCATACCATTCCCCGTGTACGCGGCGGACTCCCTGACCAAGATGACGAACGTGACGAGGGACCTCTTCCTGCTATCCCTGAGGGCCAGGCTGGCAAATGAGGTCAGGGCCGGGCGCCTCTCCGAGGAGGACATAGAGATGTTCCTCCCGAGGCACGGCGAATCTTACGGCCTGATGGAGGAGGAAGGCCGTTTCGCGCCCGGGACTCGGCTCGGGAGGCAGAAGCGTTAGGTAGGGGGCGCGGAGATGAGGGAGATAGGCTACGTGATGTCGGGGGCCGACCACACCATAATACCCTTCGCCGTCAGGACGGGGGAGAAGGTAGAGGTAGGGGACTACGTTCTCATAAGGCACCCGTACAAGCGGGACAAGCACGTCCTGGCCAGGGTCCTCGTGGTCAAGCCGTACAACCCGGAGATGAAGGCCGGCAGGCCCGGGCCCCACGAGGCCTCGAGGGGAGGGAGGCTCAAGTACGGGAGCTGGATAGAGTACAGGATAGCCTACGCCGAGCCGCTCGGGTACTACGATGAGGAAGGGCGGTGGCGTTCCCTGGAGTGTCCTCCCTCGACTTGGGAGCCCGTCTTCGAGCCGAGCGAGGAAGAGCTCAAGGAGTTCTTCAGGCCCAGGAGCGGGGATAACGCCCTCCTGGTCACGATAGGCCACGTCTCCAAGCACAAGGACATACCGGTGAAGATAGATTTGGGCGAGATAGCGAAGGGCCATGCCTTCATATGTGGTATGACGCGCTCGGGCAAGAGCACCTTCGTCGTCAACCTGGCCATAAGCGCCATGAGGCTCAAGCCGAGGCCGAGGATAATCATAATAGACCGGAGAGGCGAGTACAGCGTCCTAAGCGAGTACGGGGCCCTCATATTCGATTACAGGTCCTTCCTCCCGAGACCGAGGGATATAGAGCCCGGCCTCCTGGCCGAGATACTGGCCGACCTCCTCGGCGTGCCGGGCGGGGACAAGACCATAAGGGACTACATAGGGGAGGTGGTGAGGAAGATAAGGAAGGATATGTCCGAGGGCGTAGACGTGGATTTCACCCCCGAGGCCCTCGAGGATTATGTGGAGAGGCTCTCCAGGGCCAAGGAGAGCACTAAGGAGAGGCTGAGGCTCTACCTCAACAGGAGGAGGCTGAGCCGCATACTGCTCCTGGACCGGGAGAGGCCCTCCTACGACATAGTGGAGGTCATAAAGGAGCACCCGCTCGTGGTGATCGACCTGTCCACGGACCCGAACATCATATACCAGCACCTGACGGTGGCCAAGATGATAAGGCGGGTGGTCCGGTACGCCATAGAGAGGGCGAGGCGTAAGGAGCCCTTCGCCGCCATATTCGTCATAGAGGAGGCCCAGTACATAGCGCCCGAGAAGGGCCTCAAGATAGAGGTCGGGGAGCCGGAGAAGATAGGGGCCGATAAAGCCCTGGTCGAGGGGGTCTCGCAGGCTGGCGGCTACAACGTGGGCTTCATAATAATGACGCAGAGACCGGCCTACGTCATGAAGAGTGTGATAAGCCAGTGCAACACGATACTCTGCTTCAGGCTGAGGAACCCGAACGACCAGGACACGATATCGCGTTACACCGAGTACGGGGGCGATAGGCTGACGACGTACATGCCAGGTCTCGCGGATTTCGAGGGCATCCTCTGCGGCATGGCGAGCACCATACCCTTCCCCGTCATAGTGGAGACCAAGGTCATGGAGTACCCGAGGAAGGCCACCGTGACGGCGAAGGAAGCCTGGGCCTACATGGATAACGAGGCTGGCGTACCCGGGCAGCCCGAGGAGGCGCCGGAACTCCTCGAGGCAGAGGCCACCCAGGCCACCGAGGAAGGGGCCGAGCCGGAGGTTGCCCCGGGGCCGGAGGAGCTCGTGGAGGTGGCCGAGCCCGAGCCTGAACCCGAGCCGGGGGAGCCGGAGAAGGGTGAAGAGGTCCCCGCAGGCCCCCGGGAGGCCGGGGAGGAAAAGCCGGCTGGCGAGGATAAGGGGCGTGCCGGGAGGAGGGAGAAGGGCAAACCTATTATTGACCTCTTCGAGCCCGCCCTTTAGGGTAGGGAGTTGGGGGCGGGGCTGATATATGAGGCGAGGAAATTAGAGGCAAGGCTCGAGGAATGCGAGAGGGCTTTCGAGGTTCTGAGGGAGAAAGCCCGTGAGTGCTCCGAGGCCCTGAGGGGGCTCGAGGAGGGCAAGCACGACCTGACCTATGTCTTAGGCAAGCTGTCCGGTTTCCTCGAGGCCCTTGGGGATTTCCAGCACGAGCTCAGCCACTTGGCCTCGAGCGCGGCCTCGATACTCGCCAGGGCGGGCCAGGCAGAGTGAGGAGGGGAGGAAAAGGCTTGGGGCTCGTGGAGGTCGACGAGACCGTATGCCTCGGGGTGGCCGAGAGGGTCTCGGGAATAAAAGTGAAGATGGAGCCCGAGCCCCAGCTCCTCGCCGGCCTCGATAGGGAAACGGCCCTTAGGGTCCTGTTGTTCTTCTCGGCCATAAACTACGATACGAGAGGTCTATCAGGCATGGTGGAGGGCAGGTACGTGAGGGGGAGCAATTACATCCTGAGCCTTATGGCCAAGAAGGCCAGGGAGGACCCGGCCATCCTTGACCCGAAGAGGATGGCCGAGCTGGAGATAGGCGATTTCATATCCTGGTTCGGGCCCCTCGGGGAGGCACGCGTCCCGCGCAGGCCCGGGGAGAGGGTCGCCCTCCTGAGGGATACGGCCGAGAGGCTGCTGGCCCAGTACGGGGGGAGCGTCTTGGCCCTCCTCGAGGCCTGCTCCGGGAGGATAGGCGGCCCGGGCGGGCTGAGGGAGAGGCTATCCTCCTTCAAGGCCTTCGATGACCCCCTCGCCAAGAAGACCATGGTCTTCGCCATATTGGCCAAGAAGGAGGGCCTGTGGGAGCCCTCGGACCCGGAGAACATAACCGTGGGCGTCGATTACCACCTCCAGAGGGTGGCCCTGAGGTCGGGCATGGTGAAGGTGGTGGATGAGAAACTGCTCAGGAAGCTCAGGGCCAGGAGGTTCGTTTCCTCACGCGAGCACCACGAGATAAGGGAGGCCTGTCTCAAGGCCTATACGTGCGTGAGCGAGTTCTCAGGCCTCAGCCAGATGGAGGTCGACCAGATATTCTGGCACATCGGGAGGAACTGCTGCCGGGCGGAGGAGCCGGTCTGCCGGGGGCGCAGGCCCTGCTACAAATCTAAGATATGCTCTCTCGTGGGGGCCACGGATTACAACTGCCAGGGCTACTGCCCACTGGATGGCGTGTGTGAGGCGAGCCTCGACCCGGAGAAGACCAAGCTAAAGGAGCCCAAGGTCATAACCTATTACTACTGAGTCGGCCTGAAGGGCTTGAAGGAGCCTCCTCGCCCCGATATGCCCTCGGATAGCTCGTGGATGGCCTTCTCCATCCTGCTCCTGGCCTCCGAGGAGGAGGGGGCAAGGGTGGATATGTATATCTCCAGGTAGGACCTGCCCTCCTCCACCCTCGGGTGCGTCTTGACGTAAACCTCGGGATACCTCTCCCTCACGGCCTCGAGCAGATCGGCTATATCGGATTCCCTGACGCCGTAGGCGAGGAAATGGGCCTCGAACCTGATCAAACCGCCGGAGAGCTCCTCGAGCAGCGGCAGGACATGATCCTCGAACATGGCCTTCATCTCGTCCGGGACCCCGGGCAGGGCTATTATCCTGGTGCCCCCGTGCTCCACCAGGATGCCGGGGGCCTTCCCGAGCCTGTTCTCGAGGGGCCTGGCCCCCTCGGGCAATAGGGCCAGTTTCTCCCGGGCCGGGCCGAGCTCCGGGACCCCGTAGGCACGCCTTACCATCTCGAGGGCCTCCTCGTTCAGCTCAAGCTCCCTCCCGAGCGCGTGGGCCATGGCCCTCGACGTCATGTCGTCCGGTGTAGGGCCCAGGCCGCCCGTTATGATTATGAGGTCCGGCCTCCTCGATAGGGCCTCCCTCAGGGCCGAACTTATGTCCTCGAGGGAATCGCCTACGACCGTTATCCTCCTGACGGAGATGCCCATGGAGGAGCACCTCCTCGCTATCCACTGCCCGTTCGTGTTTAACGTCCTTCCCTCGAGCAGCTCGTTCCCCGTGTTTATTATCTCGACCGAGCCCGGCATCGTGAGCGTGGAAGCCCTCAGGCCTTAAAAGCCTATCCGCCCTCGACGGAGACGCAGGTCCCGACGGCCACCGTCACGGCACCGGGCCCCGACCCCACGCCCATCCTGAGCAGGAGGCCCGCCATCTCGGGCAGCCGGTCGCTGGGCTCTATTACGAGGCCCTTCCTCCCCCCGGCCAGGGGTTTTAACACAAGCGTGGCCTCGGAGCCGGGCTCGAGCTCTGCTCTGCCGCTGGCCACGTCCTCCACTCTGACCTGGGCAGAGGCCTCGTGGCAGAACAGGGTGGGGCAGGCCCCCTTCCTAAGGCCCGAGGGCCCAAGGACCCTTACCTCGGCCTCGATTTCCCCGGCGACGGGGGGCATGTCATCTGGGTCCGAGATGACGGACCCCTTCTTGAGCTCATACCTCGCCACGCCCCTAAGCCTCACGCCCACGTCCTCGCCCGGCCCTGCTTCTTGGAGTTCCTCGCCCCAGGACTGTATGGATTCCACGACCCCCCTGGCCCCGGATGGGGCGACCAGTACCTCCGAGCCCGCCTCGAGGAGGCCTGACCTTATGACGCCGGCGGCGGCCCTCGCGGCATCATAATACCTGTGCACCGGGAGCCTGAGCGGGCCGCTGGCCCTCCTCCCGGGCACCCTAAGGCCCCTTATGGCCTCGAGGACGGTAGGACCATCGTGCCAGGGCATGGCGGGCGAGGGCTCGGTCATGTTATCGCCCCTCAGGGCCGAAACAGGCACGAATACGGGCTCGAGCTCGTAGCCCAGGCTTTCTATGAGGTTCCTGAAGCCTTCAACGGCTTCCTCGAAGGCCCCGCGCCTGTAGCCCACGAGGTCCATCTTGTTCACGACCGCGATGCCCTGCTCGATGCCGAACGCCATGCAGAAGGCCACGTGCTCCCTCAGGCCGCGTGCCTCCATGAGGCTATCCGCCGAGGAGGCATCTAATATGAAGATGGCGGCATCTGCCTGGGAGACGCCCGGGATGGCGTTCCTAACGTGCCTCGGGAGGCCGGGGGTGTTTATGAGCTTGGCCCTGAAGGGCCCGAGGTCAACCGGCCTCCAGGTAGATATATCGTGCGTGTGGCCCGTTCTCCGCTCATCAAGCTTCTTATCTATTAGGAAGGCATAACCGGAGCCCGGCTTCCCGAGGCTTGAGGCCAGCTTCTCCATGCGCTCCAGGGCCTTATCGCTCACCTCGCCCAAGGCGTGGAGGAGGCGCCCTATGAAGGTGGATTTGCCGTGCCAGGCCTCGCCCAGGACGGCTATGTTGAGCACGGGCTTAAGCCCCATCTCAACCACCGGATAGTCTCTCCCTCACGAGCCTGAGGGCCTCGTCGAGCTCGAGCAATACCTGGGACCTGGCCCTCATGTCCCTGAGGGTTATCTTGCCCTCCTCAGCCTCCCTCGGCCCTATTATCACGGCGAATAGAGCCCCGAGCCTATCGGCCGTGGAGAGCTCCTCCCTGAGCTTCTTCCTTAGGAGGCTGACCTCCGTCCTGAGGCCGCGGGACCTGAATTCCTCGGCCACCCTTATGGCGTAGGGCAGGACCTTGTCAGATACGGGCACCACGTAGACCTCGCACCTCGGCCTGACCGGCAGCTCGACGCCCGATTTCTCGAGCGCTAACACCAGCCTGTCTATGCCGAAGGCGAAGCCCACGGCCGGCACGCTTGGGCCGCCGAACTCCTCCACGAGCTTATCGTACCTCCCTCCCCCGCAGACCTGTTTCTGGGCTCCGAGCAACGGGAAATCTATCTCGAAGACCATGCCGGTGTAGTACTCGAGCCCCCTGACTATGCTCATATCGACCGAGAAGTCCTTAACGCCGAACCAGGAGAGGGCCTCGAGTATGGCCCTGAAGTTCCCGACGGCCTCGCCCACCTCCCCCGAAGTGCCCAAGAGCTTCTCGAGGGCTTCTACAGCCTCCTCCGGAGGCCCTGATATGCGCATCAGGGCCATCAGGTCCTCGAAGACATCCTCTGGCATCTTATACCTCTCCCCCCGCCCGTACTCTATGCCGTAGTAGGCCCACCTGAGCTTGAACATGGTCTTGAGCTCCTCCTCCTTCCTCGCTATCAGGTCCCCCAGCTCCCCGAATCTGCCCTCCTCGTACAGCTCCCTTATCATGTATACCCTCGGGTCCGGCTCCAGCAGGGGCCCGTAGGAACTCGGTATGGGGCTCTCGCCGGAATCCATCTTGAGGAGCTCTTCCTCCTTCCACGCCCTCACCTCATCGCACCTCCTCACGAGGTCGGAGAGCTCATCGGGCCCGAGCGGTCTTCCCGAGCCAGCCTTCGAGAGCTTCCCCCTGTATATCTCCAGCTTCTCCAGGGAGCTCGTGAGGATGTCGAGGAGCCCCGCTATGCGGTTGATGGCCTCCTCCGGCACCCCCTTCCCCCTGAGGAAGGATCTTATGATGGACATATCCCCGACCCTGAGGACATAGCCCTTCAGGCCGAACTCCTCGAGGACCCTCACGGCCAGCCTTATGACCTCGGCATCGGCCTCAGGCCTCGAGGAGCCTATGAGTTCCACGCCAGCCTGCCAGAACTCACGGTAGCGGCCAGCCTGGGGCTCGTCGTAGCGGTAGCAGGGCCCTATGTAGTATATCTTCAGGGGCTTCTTGGAGAGGTCAAGCTTGCCTGACGCCACCATCCTGGCTATGGAGGCTGTTATCTCGGGCCTCAGAGCCATCTCGCCCTCGTCCGTCGTGAAGACAAACATCCTGCTCCTTATCTCCTCCCCCGATCTCAGGGCGAATAGGTCAAAACGCTCGAAGATAGGTGTCCTTACCTCCTGGAAGCCGTAGAGCTCTAAGACGCGCCTTATCTTCCCCTCCACATAAGAGAACTTGGCCATCTCCTCCGGAGGCAGATCCCTCAGGCCCCTGGGTAATCTCAGCTCGGGCCTCCTCATGTTTCCATCGCCTCCCAGCGGCAGATAAGCCCCTCGGCCGCCCTGGCGGTGAGAACCTCATGGATGAGGAAGACCGCCTCTTTCCACCTTCATCCCCTCCCCCGGGTGCCGCCTTTTTATTTAAGCCTGTCGGGCTAAGATAACCCTCCCACCTCTTCCTCGACCGCCTCCACCAACCGGCCCTCGAGGACCAAGGAGGTTATGAGCTCTATGTCCCGGTCCGTGGGCCTGTCCTCCTCTACGGGCCTCAGACCCTTGGAGCTCAGGAACTCGTAGGCGGCCCTCGTCCCGGCCCCTGCTTTCTCGGGCCCCCTGAGCCACAGGGCCTGGAAGGCGCACAGCAGCTCGATGGCCAGGATGCGGGCCGTGTTCTCGACCACCTCACGGGCCTTGAGGGCTGCCGTCATGCTCATGCTCACCACATCCTCGAAGTTGGCGCCCGTCGGCACGCTCTGGATACTGGCCGGGCAGCAGAGGGTCCTGTTCTCGGCCGCGAGAGCGGCTGCCGTGTATTGGACGAGCATGAGGCCGCAGCTGAGGCCGGTCTTCTGGCCCGGGGGGATGAGGAAATCGGGCAGCAGCTCGTTCTCACGCCCCATGAGCAGGAAGTTCGTCCTCCTCTCCGATATGTTGCCGAGCGTGCAGATGCCTATGGCCAGGACATCGGCCGCGAGGGCGAGGGGCTGGGCGTGGAAATTGCCGCCTGTCCTGCACCAGGGCTCCTCATCGAATATCAGGGGGTTGTCGTCAGCCGAGTTCAGCTCTACCTCCACGATGGATCTGGAGAACCGGATGGCATCCCTGGCCGCCCCGTGCACCTGGGGCCCGCACCTTATGCAGTAGGGGTCCTGGGCCCTCCCCAGGCCGGGATGCCCGACCAGCCTGCTCCCATTTATGAGCTTCCTGATATTGCTCGCGCATTCCTCCTGCCCTCTGAACGGCCTCAGGGCCAGGTAATCCCGGTCGAAGGGGGATCTGTAGCCCCCAACGGCCTCGAGGGTCATGGCGAGCGCTATATCGGCCGTCCTGGCCAGCACAGCCGAGTCGTGGACGGATAGGGCGAGGAGGGCCGTGCTGAAAGACGTGCCATTCACGAGGGCCAGCCCCTCCTTGTAGCTTAGCTCCAGGGGCCCGAGGCCGAGCTCCCCGAGGGCCTCGTCCGCCCTCTTGACCTCCCCTCCGACCTCCATGAGGGCCCTCGGGTCGCCGGAGAGGGCCAGGGCCAGGTGGGCCAGCGGGACGAGGTCCCCGCTCGCCCCGACGGAGCCCCTGGAGGGCACCACGGGATGGGCCCCGGCGTTCAGCAGGGCCACGAGGCGTTCTAAAACCTCGGCCCTAACGCCAGAATGGCCTTTGGCGAGGGTGTTGGCCCTCAGCAGCATGGCGGCCCTCACGACCTCGGCGGGCAGGGGAGGCCCCGTGCCCGCCGCATGGGACCTCACCATGTTCTCCTGGAGCCTGCTCGCCTCATCGGGCCCGAGGGATACGTGGCTGAGGGGGCCGAGGCCCGTGTTGACGCCGTAGCACCTAAGCCCCCTGCCCACGAGGCCCTCTAAGAGCTCGCGGTTCGCCTTTACCCTGGAGAGAGCCTCATCCGATATCCTGACGGTGGCCCCGCCCCTCGCAACAGCCACGAGCTCCTCGAGCGTCAGGCTCTCGCCATCTATTATTACCTCCATCATGCTGGATCAACTCGTCCCCGGGGCTTAAATCGCTATCGGGAGGGCTGGGACGGGCATGGCAGGAAGGCTTTTACGCCCATAGGCCCCGACCTGCCGGGTCCGCGTCTTGACGTTCGAGAGACCACCCGTCTCTGAGAGCCTCAAGGTCCTCGACTACTTCACGCTCTACAGGTCCGGCAAGTGGTGGGCCGCGGTCGTCCTCCTCGAGTCCTTCGGGAGGAAACAGATATGCCTCTACCTCTGGGTGAGGAAGGGCGATTCCTGGCGTAGGAAGCACAAGTTCGTCATACAGGACGAGGCCAGCTGGGAGGCCATAAAAGAGGCCGTAGAGCGCTTCCTGCCCAGGCTCGCGGAGCCCTGAGCATGGTCCGTTTTCTTGAGGCTTGCTCCCTCGTACCTTCCGCAATCCTTAAATAGCGAAAAGGCGGGGAACGCCAGGGGCGATCGGTGTCTGATCCCAAGGAATGGATATTGAACTACATCTTCAACAGATTCCAGCTCGGCTATAGAAGGAACGTTGGTCCTCTCGCAGAAGAAATAAGGAAATGCAAACCGAAGACTTTAGAGGAGTGGGAGAAGTACTATTATGAGAATGTGAGACCGAAGGAACATCTCATTAACCTCGGGAAGCGCCTGTGGGAGAAGATAAGAACAGTGGCTAAGAGGGAATTAGAGAGCATAACTGAGGAAGACTGCATAAACTACGTTATAGATGTCGTCATAAGGAGAACGTTTGAGGGTTTTCAACGGGAAATGAAAGCCGTGAAGGAGAGACTGGAGAAGGAACTCGGGCTTACTTTCCACCCAGCTCCGCCCGAACTCGAGGTTTTGGCCGTGGACTGGTATGCTGTAGTGAATGGCTATTACCTGGGAATCCAGGTGAAACCACTAACGTTCGAGCAATCCAGATTAGTAGAGCAGATAAAACAGCAAGTCCTCGTAGAGCCGCACGAGGAATTCAGACGGCGGTACGGAGGTCGGGTGTTCGTGGTCATAACCCTCGGGAGGAAGAGGCGGTTCAAGATAGTCGATGAAAATGAGCTCATCAGACGTATAAAGGAGGAGGTAGAGAGGCTAAAATCGCTTCCGCCGGGGCCGCTAAGTTAATCTCTCTATAATCTTTATTTCCACATCCCCCGTGAGTCTCGTCTGCCCCAAGCCTACCTTCTCCATTATAATTGGCTTCAGCTCCTTATCTATCTCATACCCTATAGAATTCCTCATCAGCTCCATGGCCACTTTAGTGGTCGTCCCGGTCCCTAAGAAAGGATCAAGCACTGTATCCCCTATCACCGAGAACATGCGTATCAGCCTCCTCGGTATTTCCTCGGGGAATGCAGCTACCCGTCTTTCATGAACTGTCTGCTTCGTGCCCACGATATCCCATATCTGGGTGAACCACGAGTCCCTCTCCCGTTTCGTAAATCTACTCGCGTACCGTAGCGGGTCTTTTGGTTTGAACTTCCTCGGGCCCCCTTTCCTGAATATCAGTATGAACTCGCAGTCAAGGGTCACATAGGCATTAGGGGGGAGGAATCCTGAGCCGAGAAAACAACCCTTCCCTTTGTATCTCGGCCTGTTGGTAGGCTTCTTCCAAAGGATATACGGGAGGACCGTGAAGCCCATGCTCAAGCATCTTCTTATGACTTCAGCGTGGTTCGGGAAGAGCTGAAAGCTACCTCCGATATTCCTGAGGGCATCACCGATGTTAATGCACATGAGACCTCCTTCAACTAACACCCGCCAACACTCGCGCCACGTATCATCGAGCACATCATGCATGAGACGCCAGGCCTTGAGCGCTTGCTTCCTTCTTTTAGTAGGATCTCCTTTTCCTAGTGCCTCATCTAAGGCCTCCTTTACGCGCTCATCAAGGCTCGCGAAGAGCTCATCCCACATCTCTATCATGGGATAAGGAGGTGAGGTCACAATGAGGTGAACGCTCTCGTCCTCAACCTCACGCATATCACGGCTATCCCCGATTATTATCAGGTGCTTCGTTTTCAAGGCAGGCCCCATTAGGGGGAGAGAAAAAAGCCTAAATAAAAGGATTTTTGAGCAGGGCAAATGCGGCCCCGAGGGGTAACTTAAATTCCGCTGTTCATACAGAAAATTCCGGCCATGCGCCGATACGCCTTCTTCGCCACCACCATAAGGGGGCTCGAGGACGTATGCGCCCGGGAGGTCAAATCCATACTCGGCTTGCCCGAGCTGCCCGAGCTCGGGCGGGGGCGCATCTTCTTCGAGGCGCCGGTGGAGGCCGTTTATGAGCTCAACCTCTGGGCCAGGACCATGCACAAGCTCTTCCTGCTCCTCTACAAGGGCCGTTTTGAAAGCCTCAAGGACATCTACAGGGCGGCCAGGGGCCTGGATTACACGGGCATCATAAGGCCCGGGCAGAGCTTCGCCGTGAGGGCCGAGCGCGTGGGCCAGCACGATTTCACGAGCATGGACGTGGCCTCGGCCGTGGGGCAGGCCGTGATAGACAGCTACAGGGCCGCAAGAGGCGTCAGGCTTAAGGTCAACTTGGACGAGCCAGACGTCGAGATACACGCCTTCGTCAGGGATGACGAGCTCCTCATAGGCCTGAACACCACGGGCCCCTCTCTCCACAAGAGGGGCTACCGGGTCTTCAAGCACCCGGCCGCCCTGAGGACGAGCATGGCCGCCGCTATGCTCTATCTCTCCGGCTGGGATGGGCGCGGCGTCCTCCTCGACCCAATGTGCGGGGGAGGGACCATACCGATAGAGGGGGCCCTCATGGCCAGGCTCGTGCCCCCGGGCGCCTTCAGGAAGCTCGATTTCGCGTTCCTCAGGCTCCCGATGTTCGATGAGGAGGAGTTCTCGAGACGGGTCGAGGACGCCCTGGCGAGGTCGAGACGCGAGGTCTTCGATATAATAGGCATGGACAAGTTCAGGGCCTACATAGATGGGGCCCTCAGGAACGCCCGCTCCGCGGGGGTCGAGGACACCATACGCTTCCTGGTCGGGGACGCCACGAGGCTGGCCGATTACCTGGATTTAGAACCCACACATGTCGTCGTGAACCCTCCCTACGGCATCAGGATGAGGCTGAGGGGCCTTAAGCGCCTCTATAGGGCGTTCCTGACCTCCCTCACCGATATCACGGGTTCCTGCAGGCTGGTGGTGATAACATCCGCCAGGGGGACCTTCAGGAGGGCCCTGGGGGATGCTGGCATAGAGGTCTTGGAGGAAAGGAAGGTCATGCACGGCGAGCTCCTGGCCTCCATCTTCGTCTGCCAGGTGGGGGGCCAAGGGTAATAAGGGGCCGGGGCCCACCCGTGCCAGCATGAGCCTGCCCGATGTCCTCTGGGCCGTGGGGCTGACCCTGGTCTTCCTGGGCGTGCTGGTGCTCCTGATGGCCTTCCTCAGGGCAGCCCTGGGCGGGCCCGCGGGCGGGGAGGGCAGGTCGGTCTCCGGCGTGGTGCTGATAGGCCCGATACCCATAGCCTTCTTCGGGAGGCCCCCGAGGGCCCTCATCCTGCTGTTCACGGCCTTCCTCGTCCTCTCCTTCATCGTGGTGCTGTTGGTGCTGCTCGGGGTGATAGGTTGAGCGCGAGGTGCGAGGTGTGCGGCAGGAAGCAGGCCCTCTTCGTGTGCTCGAGGTGCGGCCGGAAGGTGTGCCGGAGCTGCTTCGACCCGATCACGTGGATGTGCTCCTCCTGCCGTGAGGCCATGGGGCTGACCCCCGCCCCAGGGCCCGGGCTTCCCTTCTCCTGGCTCGCGGCCGGGCTGGCCCTGATCTTCCTGGGCTCCCTCCTGACGGCCCTCGGGTTCCTGCTGGCGGGCCAACAGGGCTTTGTGGTGGTCTTCCCGTTCTTCGTGCTCGCGGGGGGGCCAGCCCCGGCCTACCTGATCATCTTATTCGCCGTCATGGCCCTGCTCGTGGTCCTGCTGTTGATCGTGATGCTCGTAAGACCGCAAATCTTTTATCGCCTGTGAACTCCTACAGAACTAAGGGCGGGAACTATGGTACGAGGTGTGCTCGTGGTGGATGAGGAAAGCGGGCTATGCCTTTTCTCTAAGTTCCACGGCGCCCTCGGGAGAGACGAGCAGCTGATAGCGGCGACCCTTAAGGTCGCGGAGGAAATGCTGACCAGCCTCGGGGAGCTGAGCGAGGTGGTGGCCGGCGGCCTGAGGATCGTGAAGCACAGGGTCGATGGGCTCCCCTTCTCCATCCTCATGGTCTCCGATGCCGGGCTCGACGGCCGCGAGATAAGACGTGTGGCCGAGAGGATGGCCTATCTCCTGAGGTCAAAGGTGGAGAACCCGGATGAGCTGGACGAGGAGGTCAGGGAGGCCCTCGAGAGAGAACTCGAAGGCCTGGCGGAGGAAGAGCGCTTGCCGGAAGCTGAGGAGGCAAGAGAAGTCATTCCCACCGAGATGGAAGGTGTCAAGATCGATATCAAAGGCTTCGTGAGGGAGCTGAAGTCCATTCTAAGCTCCATGCCCGTTAAGGTGCTCGAGGTGGTGGCCAGGGAGGCCAAGGACTTCAGGGACGTAAGCGAGCTGGCCAGGGCCCTCGCCAAGGAGCTCAACCTGACGGAGGAGGACGGGAACCTCCTCATCCGCCTCCTGATAATGCTGAGGCTGGTGGAGTACGAGGAGGAAGGGGACCGGGTGAAAGCCCTCAACATCGTGGCGGAGGCCCTCGAGCCATCCTTCATGTCCAGGATAAGATGGGGGGTCCGCCTCCTCACGGAACTCACATCTTAGAGGTCACTAACCGCCCACAGGAAAGCCCTGGCGGCCCTCAGGTAATTGGAGGGCTCCATCACCTTGACGGAGAGGCGGTCAACATCTATTACGAAGACCCAGTCCAGCCTCGCGGACCTTATCTCCTCCGGGCTGACGGGTGGGTTATGGTAGTAGTAATCGCATAGCTCCTTTATGGCGGCCACCTGCTCCTCGCTCCTGGACTCGCCCGGCGATAAGAAGGCCTCCGGCACGACGGCCACGTAGTGGGGCGGGAGGGCGAGGGCGAAGCTGTCCGTGAGACTCCCGTACCTGGCTATCTTGCTCGCCACCCTGGCCATGCAGTACCTCATGGGGTCGAGAGCGTGCTCAGGGGGCACGAAGCCCGTCTCTATCTCCACGACGAGGCCTCGCCCGTCCAGCTCGGCATAGACATCGCACACCAGCCCCCCTATCTCGTGCTCCACGTCCACCGAGTAGCCCATGGCGAGCAGCTCCTTGGCGCACACCAGCTCCATGACGGAGTGGTTTATCTTCACCTTGCCCTTAGCCTTGAGCCAGACGAGCTTGTCCTTCAGGCACTCGAGTTCGATCCTGATCTCCGGGGGGAGGTCCTGGCAGAGCCTCAGGAACACGTCTTCTATATCCCTGACGAACTTCCTGAGGCGAGGGGGCAGGCTAACGAGTTCGGCCCCTCCGGCGGCGGAGGCCTTATTTAAGCCATGGTCCTGTCCGGCCAGCCCCCTCCTCATCCCGGGGCATCGTTCCGGGCGGCTGCTTTAGAAATTGAGTGTTGAAAAATTTGGTGTCCTGAGTACAGATTCTTGAAAACACAACGGACCATAAGTCTTAACAGAGGTCGTGAGAGACAACATCCCGCCCCGGGTCGGGGGCAGCCCGAGCCGCGGCCAACGGCAGGACGACCAAAGGGCCTCCAAAGCGGCTTCGGCCGCAGCGGAGGCCCAGCGGCCGTCCCGCCCGCGGCCAACGCTCGGGCCCTGACCGGCCCGGGGCTTTTTCTATTTTTGGGGCCCTGACCTGGGAGTTCATAAGGGCCCGCCCCCCACTACCACGGGCATGTCGGAGGAGAAGGTCAAGCGCCTCGCGCGCCTCAGGGAGATACTCGTCAGGCGTCTTGAGGAACTCGAGGCCGAGCTCGCGGGCCTGAGGGAGATGCTCTCCTTCCTCGACGAGCTCCTCAAGGAACTCAGCTTCAGGAGGCCCCCGATGCCCGGCGAGGAGGCCGCTCCGCCCGGGCCCGCCGAGGCCGAGCGGGAGGGCGGCGAGAACATCATACCCCTCACCACGTTCGAGGGGGAACTCCTGGCCAATATGTTTGTGGGGCCCGATTACGTGCGTATAGTCCCGGCCGAGGACAAGAAGTTCCACGCCTCATCGAGGCCCTTCAGGTACTTCATACGCCAGCTCAAGGGCATGCAGGACAGGGATGCCAGCCTCGTGGCGAGAGGCCAGCTGAGCCCGGACGAGGTGGTGGTCTTCAACGTGGTGAAGGAAGACGATGTGGTGAAGGAGGTCGTCATAAAGAACGTGAAGCCCGGGGACGTGAGCAAGCTACGCTCCATAGCCCGCTGGGCCTTCAGGATCATGTGGGAGCAGATGACGGGCTCCGGCTGAGGAGCCCGGGGCGTCCGCTATGGTTATTACCCACGGGCACGTATGGCCCTGGGAGCCTTGGCCGAGGTGAGGAGGCTATCGACCGGCATACCTGAGGTCGATAAGCTCATAGCCGGCGGCATACCCGAGGGCTTCCTCGTGGCCGTGACGGGCGAGCCGGGCACGGGGAAAACCGTGTTCTGCCTCCACTTCATAGCCCAGGGCATAAAGGAATGCGATAAGTGCGTTTACGTGACGACGGAGGAGAGCAGGGACAGCATAATAAGGCAGGCCTCGCAATTCGGCTTCGATTTCCAGAAGGCCCTCGAGGATGGGAAGCTTATAATAATAGATGCCCTCACGGGCCTCGAGGACCGCTGGTCCCTCAGATCCCTCGATGTAGAAGCCCTCGTCGACAAGGTCATAGAGGCCAAGAAGGAGCTCGGCCACGGCAGGGGCCGCCTCGTCATAGATTCCATGTCGGCCTTCTGGCTCGATAAACCCGCTATGGCCAGGAAGTACTCCTATTTCGTGAAGAAGGTCCTTTCGAGATGGGGCTTCACCACCCTGGCCGTTAGCCAATACGCCATAACTACATCGGAAGCCTTTGGTTTCGGTATAGAACATATAGCTGATGGCATAATAAGGTTCA
>CAYNQQ010000005.1:0-18504 GCA_964399385.1 uncultured Candidatus Bathyarchaeia archaeon
CGGCGGCGGAGAGGCTGAAGGAGCCCGTGATAATAGCCGTCATACAGCTCGATGGTGCCTCACCCGGCATAGGCATACTCCACAAGCTCGGGGAGGTGAAGCCCGAGGAGGTGAAGATAGGCATGAGGGTGAAGGCCGTCTGGAAGCCGCCCGAGGAGCGTGAGGGGGCTATCACGGACATACTGTACTTCAAGCCCATCGAGGAGGGGTGAGCATGTCGGTCGAGAGGTCCAGGCTCCCGGAGGAGATAAAGCACTGGTACGGCGATATGATATGCGATTACACCTACACGCTCGGCCTCGCGGGCGAGAAGTTCTTCCTGGGCCTGAAGGAGGGCAAGATACTCGGGACCCGCTGCCCGAGGTGCGGTGCGGTCTGGGTCCCGCCCAGCCTCTACTGCCCTGATTGCTTCGAGGAGCTGACCGATTGGGTTGAGGTCTCGGACGAGGGCACGGTCTTCACGTTCACCGTGGCCCACCTCGGGCCGGACGGCAGGCCCCTGGAGGAGCCGGAGATATACGCCTTCATACTGCTCGACGGGGCCGATGGAGGCATACTCCACAAGCTCGGGGAGGTAAGGCCGGAGGAAGTCTACATAGGCATGAGGGTGAAGGCCGTCTGGGCCCCCGAGGCCGAGCGCAAGGGCGCCATAACGGACATACGGTATTTCAAGCCCGTGGAGTAGGAGGCCCCCGGGAAGCCCCCTATTTTATTGCCCGCCAACGGCCCGGGTATAGCCAGCCCGCTCGACGTGGCTCATCCCCTTATCCCAAGGCTTATATTTCGGGCCTCCCGGCCCAGCCCGGCCGAGTGGTGCGAGGCCATGGGAGCCGTGGGGAGGCAGTTCGTGGCAGCCGACCCGGCCAGGTGCATAGGCTGTGGCCTATGCGAGTTCGCCTGCGCCCTCGAGAAAGAAGGGAGGCTCGATGCCACTAAATCGAGGATAAGGGTCATAAGGCTGAGCCCCGTGGCCAACACGGCTGTTGCCTGCCGCTTCTGCGAGAACGCCCCCTGCGTCAGGGCCTGCCTCAGGGACGCCCTCTACCAGGACGAGAAAGGCATAATCCACGTCGAGGACGAGAAATGCGATTTGTGCGGCTGGTGCATAGAGGCCTGCCCCTACGGGGCCATAGTCCTCGACCCGGAGAGGGCAACGGTCCTCATATGCGATTTGTGCGGCGGGGAGCCCAAGTGCATAGAGATATGCCCGACGGAGGCCCTGACCCTGGCCACGGAGGAGGAGGCACGTAAGATATGGCATGAATCCATATCCTCCGTCGTCTCGGAGGTAAGGCAGGTGGTGGAGCAGGGGGCCTGGCAGCTCCTCTTCACCAAGGCCACCGATATAGCCGGCAAGGTAGAGGCCAAGCTGAAGGAGCTGGCCAGGCTGGTGGCCTCGACCGGCCCCGGCTGAGCCATTAGCCCCCGGCCACCATCTCCAGGAACCTCTGGGCATCCTCAGCCATGTAGATGTTATTGAAGAGGACGTAGGCTTCCTCCACCCCCTCGCCCTCGAGACCCCTTATGATGTCCGCCAGCCTCCTCAGGTCCTCATCCGAGTACTTGTACCGGTAATCGAATTCCCTCGGGGCCAGTCCGTGGAGCCTCGTGTAGAAGACGGGACCGATCGGCATGGGGCCGTGCCTCAGGACGTCCGTGACGTATATCAGGTCGAGCTCCTCGCACAGGGCCCTCACCACGTCCAGGTGGTCGCGCCAGTCGGCCCTCGGCTCCCAGGCTATCAGGAGGCCCCGCCTCTCCACCGAGCCGAAGAAAGCTCTCACGTTCTCCACGTTCTCGTCCGTGAATCTGAAGCTCGGGGGGCACTGGACGACGCATATCCTGGCCCCGAGGGCCCTGCATACCTCGGCTGTCTTCTCCCAGGCCTCGAAGTTCTCATCCGTAGGCCTCAGGAAGCCGTGCCTGTCCTTCCTGTCCTCGGGGACCGAGATACCGGCCTTGCGCCACGTGGGGCTCCCGGGCGGGTGGGTTATGGCCTGCCAGCACTTGACCGTGAACTCGAAATCCGGCGGGGCCTGGGAACGCCACCTCTGGACGGTGCTGACCCTCGGGAGCTTGTAGAAGGTCTTCTGGACCTCGACGAGCTTGAAACGGCTGAAGTATGCCTTCATGCCCCCCCTGACGGCGAAACCACAGCACCCGACCTTTACTATCAACCCGACCCCCGGACTAAGGCGCGCTGGACCCCTTAAGCCTGCCCCCGGCATATGAGGAGTTCGGGACTCTCGCGTTAGGGGCCGGGAGAACCCTCAGCTATACTTCTTAAAACCGAGCTGGCGGGCCACCTCCCTGAAGCACTGCCGGCAGAGGTAGAGGCCGTACTTCCTTATGATAGCGTTGTGGCTACCGCACCTACGGCACTTGTAGGCCCCTTTCCCGAACTTCCTCTCCTTCTTCGTCTGCTTGGCCACGCCAGCCCACCCACCGGGCACGGAGCACAGGACCATATAAGGTTAGCGCCCGGGGCCCTCAGGGCACTATCTCCACGCCGAGCTCGTGCTTGGCGAACACCATGCCCTCCTCGCGCGTGAGCATGTGCTTCCTCCCGACCTTCGTCCGGCAGCGCCTCCTGCGCTTCACCCTGTACCCCGGCCTCTCGAGGGAGACGCAGACGTCCATGCCTATTATGCCCAACTCCGGCTTGTACTTGGTCCCCGGTATCTCTATGTGCTCTTTTATGCCGAAGGAGAAATTGCCGTGCTCATCGAAGCTCGAGGCCCTGAGCTTGTTCTCGACGGCCGCGAGGGCCTTCTTCAGGAACTCGAGGGCCCTCTGCTTCCTTAGCGTCACCACGCAGGCGATGGGCTCCCCCTTCCTTATCCCGAACCCCCTTATGGTCTTCTTGGCCTTCCTGACACAGGGCTTCTGGCCCGTGAGCTCCTCGAGGATCTTCATGGCCTTCTCCAGGGGCTCGCCGGATTTCCCGACGCAGCAGTTGACGACCACCTTCTCGATCCTCGGCTTGAGCATCGGGTTCTTAGACCAGCGCTCGAGTATCTCGGCCTCGACACGAGGGTCGAGAGGGCCCTCAGGCGAGGACATGCTCAGGGCACCTCCGGCAGGGATATGGCTGGCTCCTCCCTCCCGACCACGAAGACGTAATCCAATATGGATCTTATGTGCTCTCCTCCCGGGGTCTCGAGCTCCACCTCGAAGCGTCTTTTCTTCACGCCCCTCAGGGCCCTTATCTCGATTATCCTACCGTGGAAGCCCATGTTCTTCCCGCCCGTTATGATGGCGTAAGCGCCCTCCTCGAGCCTGAAGTGGTCCTGGACCTCCTGGCCCGGCAGGCCGAGCTTGAGGGAGTCGAGCGTCTTGTAGACGTCCTCAACCGGGTTGGTGGGGTCGGCCACCCTCACCAGGACGTTCCTGCCGTCGTGGAGGTTCAGCTGTATGTGGCCTCCCTTGACCGTCGTCTTGTCCTCTATACGGCATATCTTGAAGCCCACCTCCTCCCCATCTATGGGATGCAGGTCGAGGCCCTTCGGGGTCGGCAGCACCCGGAAGCTCTGGCCCAGCTTCTCTATGGTGAGGACATCCATGAGGCCCACCGGGAACTTGGGCTCCTTCCTGACGACGCCATCGACTTTCACGTAGCCCTTCTTTATGATTATCCTCGCCTCTCGGGCCGTCTTGGCCAACTTGAGGACATCCCGGACTATTATGAGGAGGGGCATGCATCGCTCTATCGGGTGGGGGCCTGGTAGGGGCCTGACCGTCCAGGTGTACTCCTTCCTGAGTATAGGCCAGAACCTCGGTGCCGGGAGCCTCTTCAGATGTCTCTTAGGCCCCTTCCTCCCCACCCTCCTCCACCTCCGCGGCCTTCTCCCGGGCCTTCATCTTGCGCTCTATTATCCTCTTCCTCCACTTGTCCTTTAGGTCCAACTCTATTATCATGACCTTGGAGGCATGGATCGGGACGTTCACGGTCGTCCCGTCCACCTTGGTCCTCGTCACGGTATCTATGTAGACGCGCCCCCTCTCCCTATCGACCCTTATGACCTTGCCCGTGGCCCCCTTGAAATCGCCCCTCATGACCTTCACCCTATCGCCCACCCTCACGGGCAGGGACCTGAAGCCGTATTTCTCGCGGAGCTCCCTGGAGAGCGGGGCGGATAGGAGCTTGTGCCTCTGGTGGTGGGGCATGGTGTAGAGTGCCTTCCGCTGCTTCCTCGGTTTGGCCGATGTCGTCAGGACCACTATCGCCCACCTCACCACGCCATTATCTCCGTGTCGGCCCCCACGGGCCTTATTAAGGGTTGAGGTCCCGGGGGCACGCCAATACTAAACTATCATGCTGGCGGCCCGGGCTATGCTGGGCCACCTCTCGGCGGCCTCCCTGGCCACGGGCCCTCTTATCTCCGAGCCCTTCAGCTCCCCGTCCTCCGTGACGAGGACGGCAGCGTTGTCCTCGAACTGGACCCAGGTCCCGTCGGCACGCCTGTAGGGCTTCCTCTGCCTTATCACCACGGCCCTGAAGATCTGCTTCTTCATCTCCGGCTTGCCTTTATAGACCGTGACGACGACCATATCGCCCACCCTCGCGGCCGGGATACGCCTCAGCCGGCCCTTGTAGCCCACCACCTGGATGAGCTTGAGCTCTCTAGCGCCCGTGTTATCGGCGCACCTGAGTATGGCGCCCACGGGGAGCCCCCTGGATATCTTCGGGACCTGGGCTGCTATCCCCCTCGCCACGAATATCCTGGCCCGTGCCCTGGCCCTCGACATGGCTGGCCATCGGACGGGGTGGCCTTAGATAAGCCTTCCCCACGCGGGGCGCGCGGGCCAATTTTAAAGAGGCAGCATGTGACCCCTGTGGCGGAGGGCTTTGAGGCGCCTCAACGTGGCCGTCATAGGGGTGGGCTTCTGGGGCAGGAACCACGTCAGGGTCCTCAGGGAGATAGACAGGGCCAACCTCGTGGCCGTCTGCGATATAGATGGCGAGAGGGCGAGGGCCGTGGCCGATAGGTACGGGCTCGAGGCCTACACAGATAGCTCGGAGCTCCTCAGGAGGGAGGATGTGGAAGCCGTCACCATATGCACCTGGCCAGCTACCCTCGGCCCGGAGGCCGAGAAAGCCCTCAGGGCTGGGAAGCATGTCCTGGTCGAGAAGCCCATGGCCAGGGATGTCCGGGAGGCCCGCGGGCTCGTCGAGCTGGCCGAGAGAGAAGATCTAATCCTGGCCGTTGGCTTCGTGGAGAGGTTTAACCCGGGCCTGAGGCGCGTCCTGAGGATGGCCAAGGAGGGCAGGCTGGGCGAGGTCCTGAGCGTCCAGGCCAGGAGGTTATCGAAGAGGCCCAGGAGGCCTAAGGACGTGGGGGTGGTCAAGGACCTGGCCATCCATGACGTGGATATAATGGTGGCCCTCTACGGGGAGGGCCCCGAGCTCGTCCACGCGAGGGTCAGGTATTCCGAGGACATGGTGGACGAGTACGCCCTCGCCACGATGTTCTTCCCGGGTGGTGGGATAGGGGTCGTGGAGGCCAGCTGGCTCACGGCCCCTAAGGTGAGGGAGCTCGTGGTATCCGGGACAGAGGGCGTGCTCAAGCTGGGCTACCTAAGCCAGGAGATAGAGTTCTCCTCGGGCGGGGAGGTCCTCAAGATAAGGGACAGGTGGGAGGAGCCCCTCAAGATAGAGCTCGAGCACTTCGTGGATTGCGTCCTGAGCGGCAGGGAGCCCCTCGTATCCGGCAGGGATGGCCTCAGGGCCCTCTCGATATGCGAGGCCATCCTCAGGTCCTCCCTGGAGGGCAGGCCAATAAGGGTGGGCCGCGAGGGCGCCTGAGGCCCGCATGAGGTGCCCGAGCCCCCGGCCTGTTCTATGAAGGTCTTAGCGTTCTTCAGGGCCCTGTTGTAGGCCCTGCGGGCCTCCCGCTCCCATTCCTCCACCACATCCGTCTTGTTGACCCACCTGCCCGTCTCGTTGTAGAGCCTGTCGACGTAGGTCCTGTTGAGGTAGGCCGATATCCTGGTGAAGTTCCCGAGGGCCCACCTCAGATACTTGGTGGCGTTCGGGTTGGTCGTCTTCGTCATGTTGGCCTTCCTGACCCACCACCAGGCCTCCCTGAGGTCCTCGTAGGGCTTGACGAGCCAGCACTCGTGGTAGTCCTCGACCATGTCCGAGGCCATATCGAGGAACGTCTGGTTGACCTCCCTGACCACCGGGAAGTCCTCGGAGAACGGGTTCAGCACGGGCTCCCTTGCGTCCACATCGGGCCTGATGGGCATGAGGTAGCCGGCTATGATGGATTGCCCTTCCTTGGACAGCACGAAATCGACGAAGGCCCTGGAGACCTCGACCCTGCCCGGCCTCGGCTTCAGCAGGATTGGCGATGGGCGTAGCAGGGTGCCGTTCAGGTACCTGATGGCGAGCCAGCCGTGGCCGGCCTCCACGACGATGTGGTAGGCTATCATGTCCGAGCACAGGATGGCCGAGTAGTTCCCCCACGGGAGGCCGACGGCCCTCACCCAGGGCTCGCGGGTCATGTTGCCGGAGGTGGCCCAGATGAAGAGCGTTATGTTCCAGGCCCGGGCCCAGCCCAGGCTCTCGTTCCCGAGGGCCCAGGCCTCGTAGGCGTATATGGATAGGGGCAGGTCCTTGACGTAAGGATCGCCAACTGGGTCGGGCACCAGGAGCGCGTTCTCCAACCTGAGGCACTTGTTGGCCAGCTCGCCCCAGGTGGAGGGCGGGTCGAAAGCCCCCGGGTCGTAGAGCAGGCAGGGGGCGTGGAAGCACCAGGCGTACCACCTCGGGGTGGTGGTGTTCAGCTCCATTATCGGGCAGCCGCAGTAGGTGCCGTTGGGCACGAGCTCCAGGAGTTCCTCCTTGACCGTGGAGTTATAGGGCGTGAAGAGGTCCTCGTGGCCCTCCACCAGCTCTAAGGTCCCGGCCATGAGCACGTCGAAATCCAGGCCCCCGAACGCGAGGCTCGTCCTGAACTCCTCGAAGCTCTTGAACTCCACCTCGACCACGGCGGGCGTCCCGTGGTGCTCCTTATACCATGTCTCGAACGCGGAGGCGAGCTGCCTCGCCATCTCGTCGTGTAGCACGAGCCCTTCCTCGGGCGAGAGGACCAGCCATACCTTCACGTGTTGCACGGGAGGCCCCTGGGGCCTGTGGGCGTATATCCATGCCCCGAGGCCCGTCGGGAGCACGAGCAGGACGGCGATGATGACGGCGGCCTTCATGGGAGGTCTCACATCTGCTCCCTCACGGGGCCTGGGTCTCCTTCTTTTTATGCCTAACCGCAACCACGAGATAGGACCTCGCAGGCCCGGGAGGCCCTCTCCCGCAGCCGGGACAGTCCCTCGGGCAGGCCGGGCCCAGGGGCCTCAGGAGGCCCATGTCCCTCAGGTGGGCCAGGGCCAGCTCGATAAGGCCCCTGCTCACGCCGAGCTCCCTGCTGAGCTCCCCGACCTCCACGATGCCCTCCCTCAGGGCTATCTCGAGCATCTCCCTCAGCAAGACCGACCCTCCCTCCTGAGGACCGAGGTCCAGGAGCTATATGCGAGCGGAAGGGAGGAGAGGAAAAGCCATATCTCAGGTCTCCTCAGGCCCTCGATTAAGGCCTCGAGGGCCTCCTCGCCAGCTATGAGGGCCTCGAGGGCCCCGGCCAGGGAGGTCAGAATGTAGAGGGCCCCGAAGGTCCCGGCCAGGACGGTCCCCACGAGAACGAAGGCTATGTCCTCCCTCTTCCCCTTCAGCAGCCCGCGGGAGCAGGAGAAGACGGCCCCTATCACCATGGCCGAGAAAGCACCGAAGAAGTCATCGGGCGGTATCCAGGGCGATTTGAGGACGGGGCCGAGGCCCGGCACGAGCCAGGAGGATATGGCGTTGGCCATCTCCAGGGCCCCCACGAGCCAGTAGGCCGCCCCGAGGGCCAGGGAGTAGACGGCCGCCCTCCGCATGAACGTCCTGCCGAGCTCGAGCCTAACGGCCATCCCGACCACCTCACGCGAATGCCAGGCCGGCCAGCACTATGAGGTAGGCCACGAGGTAGGCCATGAGTAGGCCGTAGAAGACGGTGATCAACGTCCACTTCAGCGAGTTGGTCTCGCTGTAGATGGTGGCCAGCGTGGCCACGCAGGGCATGTAGAGGAGCGTGAAGGCCATGAACGCGAGACCCGTAACGGGCGTGAAGGAGGAGGCCACGGCCTCCGAGAGGCTCCCCCCGGCCCCTCCGAGCAGTATGCCGAGCGTCTCGACCACTATCTCCTTCGCTATGAAGCCGAGCAGGAGGGCCACGACGGCACGCCAATCGAAGCCCAGGGGCCTGAAGAAGGGCTCGAGGGCCCTGCCTATCATGGCGGCGTAAGAGTTCTCGACCAGCTGGCCGCCGGATGTGGCGGCCCAGGGATGTGTGGCCAAGAACCATATGAACAGCATGGCCCCGAATATTATGGTCCCGGCCTTCCTTATGAAGAGGACACCTCTCTCGTACATGTGCGCCAGGAGGCTCCTGAGCGTGGGCCTGGCGTACATTGGGAGCTCGAGGATCAGGGCCCCCCGCCCTCTCCTGAAGAAGGGGATCACGGTCCTGAACAGGAGGGCCGTCCCTATGGCCATAAATATGCCGAGGACGTACATGGAGAAGACGGCGGCTGCCGCGTAGGCCCCGAATATGGCCCCCCCTATGAGCACGTATATCGGGAGCCTCGCGCTACACGATATGAAGGGGCTGACCATGATGGTGAGGACCCTGTCCTCCTCCCTGTCTATGGTCCTGGCCGCCATCACGCTCGCTATGTTGCAGCCGAAGCCGAGCAGGAGCGGTATGAAGGAGCGGCCGTGGAGGCCCAGCCTGTAGAGGAGCCTATCCATGACGAACGTCGCCCTGGCCAGGTAGCCCGTGTCCTCGAGGATGGCCAGGCCGAAGAACAGGAAGAAGATCGGCGGGATGAAGACGAGGACGCTCCCGAAGCCGGCGCAGAGGCCATCTGCCACGAAGGAGGCCAGCCTCGGGTTCGCTATGGCCTCCTCGGCCAGGCCAGCCAGCCAGGAGAAGAAGAGGTCTACCAGGTCCGATAGAGGGGCGGAGACCTCGAAGGTGAACTTGAAGAGGGCCCAGAGGAGGGAGAGGAATATCGGTATGCCCAGGGCCTTGTGCAGGAACACCCTGTCGAGGAGGTCGGATAGCGTTATAGGCCTCCTGCCCCTCAGGACCCTCGAGACTATATGCCTTATGGCCTCGTAGCGTTTCTCGATTATCTGGATGCTCAGGTCCTCCAACCTACCGCCTCCGAGATCTCGCGCCACACCCGGCTCGACCTCAGTTTCCCCAGGACATCCTCATCGCCCTCGAGCGCCTTTATGGCCAGCCACCTGACCGGGTAACGCTGGGCCAGCTCCGGGTCCTTCCTTATTATGGACTCCAGCTTCCCTATCATGGCCTCCAGCTCGGGGCCGTAATCGACCGGTGGCCTCGGGGCTCTCTTCCTCTTGGCCGCCTCCAGTATGGCGTCCTTGAGCTCCTCCATGCCATCCTTGGTGGTGGCGACCGTCGGGATCACCGGGACGTTTAGGAGCCTCGAGAGGGCGGCCACATCTATCTCGTAACCGAGGTCCCGGGCCACATCCCATTTGTTCAGGGCCACGACCACGTTAGCCCCGAGCTCGAGGAGCTGGAGCGTGAGGTAGAGGTTCCTCTCCAAGTTCGTGGCATCAACTATATCCACGACGACATCGGGTTTCTCCTCTATTATGAAATCCCTCGCGATTATCTCGTCCACCGAGTTGGCCGTGAGGCTGTAGACGCCCGGCAGATCCACTATCTCCATCTCGACGCCCCTGTGGCGGCATCTTCCCACTTTCTTCTCGACCGTCTTGCCTGGCCAGTTCCCGACGTGGGCCCTCCCGCCCGTGAGGTTGTTGAAGATGAGGCTCTTGCCGACGTTCGGATTCCCGATTAAAGCGACCTTGATGGGCATGTGTTATCACCCTCGGGAGAAAGCCCTCAGCCTTCCCCTCCCACGGAATCCCTGACCAGTATCTTCTTGGCTACTCCCCAGCCGAGGGCTATCTTCGAGCCTTTCACGAGGACGAGGACCGGGCCTGGGCCGGAGCGGAGGAGCTTGATACGCTCCCCCCTCATGAAGCCGAGCTCGGCCAGGCGCCTGGCCAGCCCCCTACCCGCGGTTATTGCTACCACTTCGGCTTCCTTCCCCTCGGGCAGCAGGGCCAGGGGGAGTATCACGTTCCCACGCCTCTCCCTTCTTGAGTTAGGCCCCCCTAACTCGCTTATAAGGCTTATTTTTGAGCCATGTCCCAAAAATAACTGAAGGTAATCAAGGAAGCCTCGATCTCCTCAGGGGCTCGACCACGACCTTAGAGGCCATCCCGAGGCCTATGAGGAACCTGGCCCCTCCTACCTCGACCTCTATGGGGCCCGCCGCCAGGCCCCTCCTCACGACCTTGACGATGGCCCCCGGTGTTATCCCCATCTCCGCCAGCCTGCCGGCTGCCCCGTAGCCAGCCACCACGTTCCTGACCACGGCCTCGGAGCCCTCCTCGAGATCTGCGAGCGTGATAACCCCGGGTCTGGCCGGGCCAAGTGGACCAGCCGGGCCTCTACCGCCACGCCAACCCCTCATGCCGCCACCTGACCATATAGGGTTCCGAAAGCTAATAAGCGTGAGAAGCCCTGTTTAATGCCCGGCCAGGCAGAGATAACGTCCTTTCCTGAGGCATTCCAGGCACTTGAGGCCATCTGGGGCGTTGATGAGGAACTCGGCAAGCTTCCTGAAGACCTTAACCGTCTCCTCGTGGAGGACGTGCTCCATGGCGCACGCATCCTCTTCCGCTATCACATCGCTCACCCCGAGGGCCCTCAGGAAGGTCTTCAGGACGGTGTGCCTTCCTATTATCCTCTGGGCTACGGCTCTCCCGACCTCCGTGAGCCTCACCTTGCCATAACGCTCGAAGGAGACGAGACCTCTCTCGCCCAGCCTCCTCACCATCTGGGTGACGCTCGGAGGCTTGACCCCGAGGGCCCTGGCTATCTCCACCACCCTTGCGTATCCCTTCTCCCTCGAGAGGAGATATATGACCTCGAGATAATCTTCCACGGAACGCGAGAACCTCATGGTCTTCCCGGTCCGGGTCCCTCCCTCGGCCAAGACCGCCTATGTGGGTCTGGGGTTTCTTAAAATCGTTTTCCCTCAGGGTGAGGATGGACGGAGAAACTATTTCTTCCTGGGCTCGAAGCTCCTACATCCATCTGGGCCTATGGCCGGTTCCTTGAGCTTGCAATACAGGCCCTCGGCGTTGTGCTTGCAGCCCCGGTTGTTACAGGCGTACCTGTACTCCTTGGTCTTCCTGATCACGTTGCTCCCGCACTTCGGGCATCTCTCAGGCCTCTTGGTGGCCCACATCTTCTTCCCGCAGATGATGCACACGTACCCCCTGAGCCTCGTCCATGTCGCTGCCACTCCGCCCCCACCCTGGACATCCCGCTTTAAGCTGAGCACCCTACTAAAGCTGACGGTGAAGCCCTTGTGGCCGGGCATACAGGTCAGGTTCAAGGTATGGTTCGAGCTCTCCGGCAGGCCCCTCTTGGGCGAGGGCGGTTATGAGCTCCTGAAGGCCATAGATGAGGAGGGCTCCATAAGGGCCGCCTGCAGGAAGCTCGGTCTCTCCTACAGGAAGGCCATGAATTACCTCAGGAGGCTGGAGGGCCTCTTGGGCAGTAAGGTCATAGAGGCGAGGAGGGGAGGGAGAGGCGGAGGGAGCTCCTCCCTCACCGAGGAGGGGAGGGAGCTCCTCAGGGCCTATGAGGCCGTGAGGGAGGCCGTCAGGAGGGCCGTTGAGGAGGTCAGGGCGGTCTTAAAGCCCTAACTGGTCCGCGATGGACTTCATGGCCTCGAGGCCGAGCTCGAAGAACTCCTCGAGGCTCAGGCCGAGCTCCTCGCAGAGCCTTATGCGGTCCCTATCCACGCCCCTCGCGAAATCCTTGGATTTGAACTTCTTCCTCAGCGTCCTGACCTTGACCTCGGCCAGCTTCTTGTTGGGCATAACGAGGGCCGAGGCAACTATGAGGCCCGATAGGGCATCCGAGGCCCTCAGGGCGAAATCCAGCTTGGTCTCGGGCTGGACGCCCGTCCTGTCGTTGTGGGCCCTTATGGCGTGGAGGCCCTCCTCCGGGAGCTTGCCCTCGAGCATCTCGGCCGAGCGGAGGCCGTGCCTGCTGAAATCGTCCTTGGTCTCCTCGTAATCAAGATCGTGGAGGAGGCCCGTCAGGCCCCAGAGCTCCTCGTCCTCGCCCAGCCTTCGGGCCAGGGCCCTCATTATGGCCTCCACGGCCAACATGTGCTTGATGAGCTTCTCGTCCGAGACGTGGGCCCTCAGGAGCTCGAGGGCCTCCTCGCGTGTTATCAAGCCCTACCACCCGCCTCCCCCAGGGTGGCCCCGGCCCCTTATACGGCGTAGGCCATGAGGGCCTCGCTCTTCCTCAGCTCGCCGGTCATCGGGTCAACCTCCAGGCCTAATGCCTCCAGGGCGTGTAGCCCCAGGACGCAGGCATCCCCCTCCTCCGCGAAGACGACGACGGTTGGGGCCTCCTCGCCCCCGTACTCCATCAGGGCATGGCCCACCCAGCGCTCTATGACCCTGCCCTCTATGGTCCTAAAGCGTGCCCTCCTGACGGGCCTCACGCCGAGCCGCTGGAGAACGGGCCCGGGTATCCAGGAGTAGGTGGAGCCCGTATCCACGGTCAGCTCTACCTCCTCGCACCTCTCCCCTCCGGGCCAGGCCCTCAGCCTCACCTTAGCCCTCACCTCGCCCAAGCCGGCCAGCCTCCTGAGATGCCCTCCTGGGCTCGGCCCTTTCAAGCCCGATCACCGTTCAGCATGTAGGCCTACCTCATCGCCCGGGCCTGGGAGACCGGAGGAGCATATATGTGTTGGGGGCTCGGATTTGTCGGGCCTCATCCCGTGCTCAGCTCCTCTGACTTACCTCACGGCCCCCGCTGGCGTGAGGGGCAGGTGTTTAAAATACCTGCCCCACACCTAACGTGGAAGCCTTGCCGCCGAGAGGGCCGTGGAGGTGGGCATGGAGGCGCCGAGGGGGGCCGGGTAGGCCCCCGAAGCCGAGGCTACTGGCTTTCATGCCCTCGAACATAACCTTCGTCCCCCACGACCAGGCCGGCATGCCCGTCCAGGCCGAGCCCATCGTGATAAGGCCGGATGAGCTCGAGGCCCTCAGGCTTGTCTATTTAGAGGGCCTTACCCAGCAGGAGGCTTCCAAGAAGATGGGGATTTCCCGTGGAACACTATGGAGGTTGTTGGATAGCGGGAGGAAGAAACTCGTCAGAGCTCTCACGGAGGTCAGACCAATAATATTGACGGGCGAGGCCGAGAGACACTAAAGAGGCCGTATGCATGTGGTAAAACTTATATAGTTTTGTGCCATGGCACGAAAAAGGAGGTGATGGTCGGGATGCCCTGGGGTTGGGGATGGGGTGGTGGCTGGAGGCGCGGATGGGCAGGACCCTGGCCCGGCAGAGGGCCGTGGAGCTGGCTGCCCCCGTGGCTTAGGCCAGGATGGCTCTTCGGGCGCGGGGCCTGCTGGTGGCTGTTCGGAGGCCCCTGGTGGGTCTGGGCCTGGCGTTGGGCTCCCTGGTTCTACATGGCGCCGTGGGCCTGGTGGTTCTACCGCTGGTGGTGGTGAGCTATGGCCTACTGGCCGACGTGGCCCTATGCCGCTGACGCGGGCGGTCAGCAGGCCACTACCACGGCCCAGACTGGCTACTACCAGTACCCCTGGCCTTACTGGCCCATGCCGATGCCGTTCTGGCCTCTTTTCCTCCCGGTCCCGTTCTGGCCCTGGTGGGCCTACCTGGCCTGGCTTAGAATGGCTTACCTTGCCTACGCATGGCCTTATATGATGGGCTTCATGCCTTACTACTGGCCCTGGTGGTGGTGAGGATGTGGGGTTGGGGATACGGCTGGAGAAGGGGTTGGCGTAGGTGGTGGCGAGGAGGCCCGCCCTGGGCCCAGCCCCAGCCGAGCCAGCCCCAGCCGGAGCAGCAGGCCCAGCAGCCGACGCCACCCGCCCAGTACCCGCCTTACCCGCCGTACCCGTTCTACGGCTACCCATACCCGCCCATGCCCTACTACATGCCGCCCCCGCCGCCCATGACGCCCGAGCAGGAACTCGCCATGCTGGAGGAGTACAAGAAGGCCCTTGAGGAAGACCTCAAGGACCTCCAGGAAGAGCTTAAGAGCGTTGAGGAACGTATAAAGGAGCTTAAGAAGATGGTGGAGCAGGGAGAAGGGGCTTGAGGTTCATAGTTCCCCTGGACGAGAACGCAGGCCTCAAATCCAAGCTCTCCTACCACTTCGGGAGAGCACCCTACATGGCGGTCCTGACGGTGTCCGGGAGGCGGGTGGAGTACGAGATAAAGCCCAACCCGGCCGATAGGCCAAGAGGGGCCTGCGGCGTCCTGGACATAATGTCCTACTTCGGGGCCGACGCCATAATAGCCAAGAAGGTGGGCATAAAAGCGGCCAGGGTGCTCCTCGAGGCAGGTGTCAAGGTCTACGAGGCTGCCTCGGAGACGCTCGAGGGCGTCGTAGAAGAGGTCAGGAAGGGCTCCCTGAAGCCCCTCGACCTCGCGGCCCTCGCCTCCGGGGTGTGCGCCGAGGCGGGGAGGGGGGCTTCCTTCTACCCGCCAGCACCGCCCGTTCCCGTGCCGCCTCCCATGCCCTATCCGCCGGTCACACCTCCGATGCCCATCGCCAGGCCCCCCGGTCCAGCGCCCGGGCGCCTGAGGGTGGCCGTCTCCACGAACGGCAGGGCCGGTCTCGACGACACTGTGGCCCCGAGGTTCGCGAGGTGCCCCACGTTCACCTTCATAGATATGGAGGGTGGCCGTGTGGTCAGTGTCAACGTCCAGGACAACCCGTTCGTGGCCTACCCGCACGGGGCCGGCTTCGCGGTCGCCCAGTTCCTCGCGAACGCTGGCGTGAGCATCGTGATAACATCTCGGGTTGGGCCTAACGCCCAGCAGGCCCTTGCCTCGCTCGGCATAAAGGTCCACCTGGTCCCGCCGGGCACGAAGGTCCGGGAGGCCCTGAGGGCCATAACGGGATGAAGGAGCTCGTCGTGGTCAGCGGGAAGGGGGGCGTCGGCAAGACTACCGTCAGCGGGAGCCTCGCCTACCTATTCGGCCGGATGGGTCTCGGGCCCGTGATAGCTGACGCCGATGTGGATACGCCGAGCCTGGGCCTCATACTCGGTTTTAAAGCCGAGGAGAGGGAGGAAGCCTACCTGACCAAGAAGGCCAGCATCGACGCGGGCAAATGCACGTCCTGCGGGCTCTGCATCAGGACGTGCCCCTATGGGGCCCTCGAGGAGGGGCCGGGGGGCGTGCCGGAGGTCATCTGGTACCTCTGCGAGGGGTGCGGTGCCTGCCTGATAGTATGCCCGCGGGAGGCCATAAGCCTCGTGGAGGCCAGGACCGGCGAGCTCCTCAGGGGCAGGACGAGGTACGGCCAGACGATGGTCACGGCCCAGCTCGAGATAGGAGAGCACAACTCCGGCCTCCTGGTCTCCCAGGTGAGGATAAAGGCCAGGGGGCTGGCGGCCGAGGAGGACACCGGCCTGCTCCTCGTGGACGGGGCGCCCGGGATAGGCTGCCCCGTGGTCTCATCGCTCGTGGGAGCCGATATGGCTCTTATAGTGGCCGAGCCCACGCCGAGCTCCCTCCAGGGGGCCCTCAGGGTCCTCCAGGTCGCGAGGCATTTCGGCATAAGGGCCTGTTCGGTCCTCAACAAATCCGATATCAGCGATTTCAGGGAAAAGGCCGTGAGGGTTCTCGAGCAGGAGGGGGCGCCCGTGCTGGCCGAGATACCCTATGACAGGGCCGTAGTGGACGCCCTCGCCGATGAGAGGCCCGTGGTGGAGTTCAGCCCCTCCTCCGAGGCCTCGGAAGCCCTCGGGGGGCTGGCCGAGGAGCTGGCCGACAGGTTCCTGGCCTGACGGGGTAGCGGCCTTGAGGCTGGCGGTAGCCGGCGGGAAGGGGGGCGTCGGCAAGACCACCCTGGCCGTCAACCTGGCCTACGGCATGGCCCTCAGGGGCCTGTCCGTGCTCCTCGTGGACGCGGACGTGGATAACCCGAACGATCACGTCAGCCTCGGCCTCGAGGTCCGCAGGGAGAAGGAGGTCGCGGTCTTCGCCCCCGTGATAGACGGTGAGGCGTGCAAGGCCTGCGGCCTCTGTGCCCAGAGATGCCCGGAGCATGCCCTCCTGGCCGTGGCAGGGAAGAAGCCCGTTTTCTTCGAGGAGAGATGCTCGGGCTGCCGGGTCTGCCAGCTCGTGTGCCCGAATAACGCTATATCCGAGGGCAGGAAGGTACTCGGCCACATATTCTCCGCCAGGGAGGGAAACCTCCATCTGGTAGGGGCCGAGCTCAGGCCGGGCGAGGCGAGGTCACCGCTCGTGGCCAAAGCCCTCATGGACCACGTGGCGGAGCTCGAGGACGAGGGCCCCTACGACCTCGTGGTCGTGGACTGCCCCCCGGGGGTCGGGAACACGCTAATCCAGGCCCTCAGGGGGGCGGATGCCGTCCTCCTCGTGACGGAGCCAACACCCTTCGGCTTCAGCACCCTTAGGCTGGCCCTGAGGGCCGTGAGGAAGCTCGGCCTCGATGCCTATGTGGTCGTGAACAGGGCCGATCTCCCCGGGGGCAAGCTGGAGGCCATAAGGGGCTTCTGCTCGGAGAAGGGGCTCGAGGTGTTGGCCGAGATACCCTATGACGAAGCAGCCGTGGAGGCCGGCGTCAAGGGCGTCCCCCTGGTGGCTTTGAGGCCGAGCTCTCCGGCCGGGAGAGCCCTGTCCGGCCTCATAGATAGGCTCGCCGGGATGTTCCACCTGGCGCGCGGCGGGGCTCAAAGGAAGTCTTAAGAGCATGGGGCATAGGCCAGCACGGGAGGGGCCATGCCGTTGGACTTCACGTTCACGGAAGAACAGGAGATGTTCAGGCGGGCCGTGCGGGAGTGGTGCGAGAAGAACCTGACGCTCGAGAAGGTGAGGGAGATAGATACTAAAGGCCGGATACCCCGCGAGATCATAAAGGGCCTCGCTGACCTCGGCCTCCTCGTGATGACAGCCCGCGAGGACGTGGGAGGCGCTAACGCCGATTGGGTCACGACCGTCATAGCCGCCGAGGAGCTCGGCTACGCGGACATAAGCCTGGCCGTCCCCGTCTTCTTCCTCGTCCAGGCCGGCTGGGGCTTCGTGGTGGACCGGTACGCCAGCGAGGAGGTCAGGCAGGAGTACGTCGCCAGGGCCATCAGGGGCGAGGGCTTCATAGGCATAGCCTCCACCGAGCCGGGCGGGGGCTCTGATGTGGCTGCCTTCAAGAGCAGGGCGGTCAGGAAAGGCGATAAATGGGTCCTGAACGGGGAGAAGACCTATATAAGCGGGACTGAGGAGGCCAGGGAGCTGAACGGCGGCTACTTCACGGTCGTCTACACCGAGCCCGAGAAAGGCCACAGGGGCATGACGGCTTTCTTCCTGCCCATAAACACCCCCGGCGTCGAGATAACGAAGCGCTTCGAGGACATGGGGCGCATGGGCATATCGACCGGCGGTTTCGTGATGAAGGACGTAGAACTCACGGATGAATACGTGATAGGAGAGGTCGGGAGGGGCTTCTACCTCACCATGGAGGGCTTCGATTGCGCCCGCCTCCTCGTGGCCGCCACCTGTGTTGGGGCCGCGAGGAGGGCCCTGGAGATAGGCATGGATTACATTAAACAGAGGAAGGCCTTCGGCCGCCCGATAGGCAAGTTCGAGGGCATACAGTTCGAGCTCTCCGACCTCTGGACGGAGCTCGAGGCCACGAGGTGGCTCGTCTACAGGACGGCCTGGATGATGGATAAGAAGTACAAGGAGGGCGCCTTCACGCCCCTGGAGGTCTGCCGCTGGGTCAGCATGTGCAAGCTTAAGGCGCCCAAGCTGGCCTTCGAGGCCTTCAAGACCGCCATGCTCTGGCACGGCGCCTTCGCCTACACGAAGGAGTGCCCGCTCGAGATGGGGCTGAGGGGCGTCATGTCCTACTACATAGGGGCCGAGGGGGCCCAGAACATACAGCGCATAATAATAGCCCGCGAGCTGCTCGGCAGGGAGTTCGTGCCTTATAGGTGATAGAGCCCCTAACACCGACCCGGTTTTTGCCGTCGATTATTTCATGAAGACGTGCGTTACATAGACACTCCTCTTCTCACCGAGCACGCTTACCTGTGCCGCCTGGCTTAGGCCTTAACCCAGGGCATAAGCTCCGCCAGGAGCCCGAAGGTCTCCTGGACCTCCGCCCTTGAGACGGCCCCTATGGCGAGGCCCTCCAAGACGCCAGCCCTGAGAGCGAACTCGAGGGCCTCCCTTGGCCCGAGCCTCCCGGCCGCCAGGATTTTCTTGCCTATCGCCGGCAGCTTGAGGCGCCTCAGGACCCCCGCTATCCGGTCGGCTGGCGCGTCCATGAGGT
>CAYNQQ010000006.1:0-15907 GCA_964399385.1 uncultured Candidatus Bathyarchaeia archaeon
AGGGCGAGGGCCTTCGCCATATCGAAGAGCTCCTCGAAGTTCCTGGCCTGTATGACACCGCACTGCCGGAAGGCAGCATCATATACCGCGGCGGAGCCCGCGAGCCAGCCCGTATGTGATAGAGCTGCCCTCGAGCCAGCCTCCGTCCTCCCGGCCTTGAGGACCACTATGGGCTTCTTGGGCGTGACCTCCCTGGCGGCCTCCATGAACTTGCGGCCATCCGAGAGGCCCTCGAGGTATATGGCTATGACCTTGGTATCCGGGTCCTCGGCGAAGTACCTTATCAGGTCCGCCTCATCCACATCGCACCTGTTCCCGTAGCTGACGAACTTGCTTATCCCTATCCCGGCCTCGGCGGCCCACTCGAGCATGGTGCACCCGAAGGTCCCGCTCTGCGTCATGAAGGATATCGGCCCCTTCGGGGGCCTCAGCATGCGCTCCCTGGACTGGAAGAAGGTATCTATCCTGGTCTCCCCATCGAATATCCCTATGCAGTTCGGCCCTATCACGCGCATGCCGTACCTGCGCGCTATCCTCACCACCTCCTCCTCTATCTCCTTGTACCTTCCGCCGAGCTCCTTGAAGCCCCCCGAGACTATGACTATGGCTCTCACGCCCTTCCGGCCGCACTCCTCTACCACCCTGGGCGTCATCTCCGAGGCCACGGCTATGACGGCCAGGTCCACCTCATCCGGTATCTCGAGGACGCTCCTGTAGCACTTCAGGCCCAGGATGCTGTCGGCCTTCGGGTTGACCGGGTAGACACGGCCCTTGTACTCGTAAAGGGCCAGGTTCCGCAGTATCTCGTGGCCTATCTTGCCCGGCTTGGAGGAAGCGCCTATCACGGCCACCGAGCGGGCCTTGAAGAAGGCATCAAGGCCCTCGGGCCTCTTGCCCAAGCCTTTGGCACCTCTCAGGTACGTGCCAGCAGGCCCTTATGGGCCTTAGGGCCCGCCGGGACCTCGGCATGGAAGGGAGAAGTCAAAGCCCATTAAGGCTGAACCCGCGGAGGCGGAGTAGGCCGTCTATTTCATCTGTCCCTCAGATGGTCTTGGTGGGCCCGCCCGGATTTGAACCGGGGACCAGCGGGTTATGAGCCCGCCGCTCTACCAGGCTGAGCTACGGGCCCCGTCCTGGGCGGGTGATGGGGAGGGATTTAAGGATTTCGTGGTCAGGGCTTTTAAGGAAGAGCTCCCAGGAGACCGCGGGTGATGAGTTCAGCCTTGGCTGAGCGGTGAAGAAGGATCAACCGGCTGATATGGGCCAGTGGCCCATCACACCCTCGGGCCCACGGGCCCGGGGCCCCTCACCCTCCTGGCCCTCAGGTAGAGCCTAAGGCTCTCGGGGAGCTTCGATGTCGTGTGCTCCTGCTCGGTCCTTATGCCTAAGGCGATTTCTATGGCCTCCCTGAGGACCGATGAGACGAAGGAGGGCGTCGGGACACCCCATTTTATGCCCGGGCAGAAGGGGTCAACGTAGACGTAGAGGGGGTAGCCCATGTAATTGATGTAGGCCTCGGAGGCCCTCCCGTACTTCGGCCAGCTCAGGACCTTGAAGGGCCAGAGCTTGCAGGCCTTGGGCTTCATGTCCTGGAGGCCGCAGAGCCATTTGTCGCCCGCCCTCACGAGGAAGACGCAGGACCCATCCGGCCTGCGCTTTATGTAGAACTTGCCGTGCCCTACCTCGGCCACGTCGGGCCCGTAGAGGTCGACGAGCCTGAGCCATTCCTCCGGCTTCAGGACCACCCTATACTCCCGGCAGCACCTCCCGCACAGATTGCAGGACCATGAGGCCACGTGCCTCCAGGGGACGGGCCTCACCATGACCGAGCAGCCTGTAGCATGACCTACGTATTAGCATTTCCTTCAGGCCACGTAGGTGGTCCTCTCGCGCTCCTCCCGCTCGCCCTCCCTCCTCGGCTTCCTCGCGTGCTGGCCGCAGAGCTTGCAGCTCTGGGAGCACAGCCTGAGGAACTCCTTCTCGTCGTGCAGGACGGCCTCAGCGGCCTTGGCGCAGAGCTCGCTCGGCTCCATACAGCCCGCCTCGCGGCAGAGCTTGGATATGAAGAGGCAGGCCCTATGGACGTCCTCGGGGTCCAGGACGGCCAGGTTGGACCTTATCAGGTAGCAGAGCTCCCTCGCGAGAGCACAGGTCCTCAGGAAATCGAACCTCTCCATGACCTTCTTCCTCGCCTTCTGTCTCGATAGCTCCAATCCTATCCCGCCTGCGCGGGTATTGGACAGGCGTCCCAAATAAGCTTTTGATGCCCATCGGTCTTAACGTGGTCTGATAAGCCTTGCTATGAAGTAGCCGGACCCATGTAGGTGGGGATGGAACCTCTGGAGGAGTTCGGCCCCCTCGATGAGGCCCTTGAGGCCCCTCGAGCCCAAATAGATGGGCTGCTCATCGACCTCGAGACCGCACTCATCCACCGCGAAACCGACTACCTCCTCGCACTCCTGGACCGTCATGGTGCAGACGCTGTAGACCACCACGCCCCCGGGCCTGACCAGCCTCGCGGCCACCTTAACGAACTGCTTCTGATATTCGGCCAGGGCCCTGAGTTCCTCCTCCGTTTTGAAATCGAAGAGCTTGGGAAGGACGCCGAGGGCGCTACAGGGCGGGTCTATGAGCACCCTATCGGCCTTGCCCACCAGCCACGGGAAATCGACATCGAGATATCGTGAATCGGCTCTGATGAGAGCTGCCTCGCACCCGAGCCTCGAGAGCACCTCCCGTGTGGCCGCCAGTTTCCTCCTGCTCCTATCGAAGCCCAGGACGAAGGCCCCGTTGGCCGTTATCTGGCATATGTGGCTGAGCTTCCCGCCCGGGCCGCAGGCCATATCCAAGATGAGCTCGCCCGGCCCCGGCTCGAGGACTCTTGAGACCAACATGGAGGGCAGGGATTGCGGGTAGATCAGGCCCTCCTTGAACTCCTCGAGCTCCCTCACGGGCGGGAGCTTGTAGAGGGGCCTCAGGACCTCCACCGCCAGCCCCCTCCTGGCCCTGAGGACCTCGCGCTCGTCCATCCTGGCGAGGCCGAAGGCTACCGGCTGGCCGAGCTCCGAGACCACTAAGACCTCATCGCCCTCTCGGACCCCCCTGAAGCTCCTAACGCCCGGGACGTAGACGTGGGAGCCCATCATGACGGACTCGGCCGTGAACTTATCGACAACAACGGTCTTGTTGGCCTCGGGGAGCCCGAAGGGCCCTTCCACGGGCACGTATATGGCCTCGGGGAGCCTGGGCTCCGGCCTGGCTTCTATGCCCTTGTCCCTGAGCCTCTCGAGGACCTGCTCCCTGCTGGCCTTGAGCGTGTTCACGCGCATGTAATACCTGAGGCCCGGCTCCCCCATGGCCTTAAGGACCTTACCGAGCTCCCCGGGCCCGTAGACCTGGCCTAAGGCCTTCAGGATGGCCTCGGAGAAAACCGGCCCGCTATTCACCATGCCCCACGTCCTTCTTCAGGGGCTTCCTCTTAAGGGGCGTCCCGCAGACCGGGCATTCCCTCAGGCCCAGCTCGGGGTGATAACGCCTGCGGCAGGCCGGGCAGTAGATGACCCAGGTGAGGCCCTTCTTTATCCCGGACGTGGCCACGGGGGAGAAGGCTATACCGAGCTCCCTGGCCACGTTCTGTATGGCATAATCATCGGTTATTATCACGGTCTCATAACCACGGCCCTTAAGCTCCACGGCCAGGGCCAGGAGCTCGATATCAACCTCGGAGAGCTTTATCACGTCCCCGAGGCGCTCGGATGCCTTCTTAGCCTCCTCGAGGGCCCCGGGGCCGGGCCTGACGACCGTCAGCTTCCCGCTCTCCTCGGCCAACTTGAGCCTGAGGGAGCCCATGTGGCTCGGGCTGACCTCGGCCCTGACGCCCGGGACCGTGAAGGCCTCGCCCTCGAGGTAGAAAGGGTCGAGGCCAGCTATGAAGGCGGATGCGTCAAGCACCAGGGCCTTCTTCTTGCCCATGCTGACCCCTTCCCCTAAAGGCGAGCTTCTCGTAGAACCTGGGCCCGAGGCTCACGAACCTGAGGGGCTTATCGGATAGCCTCGCCCTGAGGACCGAGCCCACCTCCATATCGAATACCAGTTGCCCGTCCACCACCGCGACGGGCTCCCTGGCCTTAATGACCTCGACCTCCACCTCCGCGTCAGGCGGTAGGACCACGGGCCAGGAGAGGCTCATCGGGCATATCGGCGTGAGGAGGAGGCACCTGAGGCCGGGGTCCACGACCGGGCCCCCGCAGGAGAGCGAGTAAGCCGTGGAGCCAGACGGCGTTGCTATTATGAGGCCATCCCCCTCGACAGGGTATATCTCGGTCCTGCCCTTCCTCACGACAGCCCTCAAGACCTTAGCGGGTATCCTGCAGGTCAGGCATACCTCGTTCAGGGCCCTCGGCAGCTGACGCCCGTCTATCTCGGCCTCGAGCCTGAACCTCTCCTCGACCTCCGCTCTCCCGGAGAAGAAGGCCCTCAGGGCATCTATTGCCTCCCCGGGCTCCACGGTCGCAAGGAAGCCTTTCTCGCCCACGTTGACGGCCATCAGGGGCGGTGTCTCATCCGGCAGCTCGAGACAGGTCCTCAGTATCGTGCCGTCTCCCCCAACGATTACTATCAGGTCGGCCCTGAGGAAGTCGGAGAGACGGCCCTCGGCTGGCTCGCCGAGGCGGGAGGCCAGCTCCCCATCTAAGATCATGGATATGCCTTCCTCCCTCAGGTAGGCTATTATCTCGCGGGCGACCCTCAGGGCCTCGGGCTTGCCCGTGTTGGCCACTATACCTACTCTCGGCAAGTCCTCTACTGCACCACCACTGATTTATAAGGAGGGGGCTAAATAGCTAACCTGAGGTGGAAATGTGAGCAAGCCCGTGGAGCTCGGCTCGCTGAGGGTGGGCTCATACATAGTGATAGATGGCGAGCCATGCCGTATAGTAGAGATGACGAAATCCAAGCCCGGCAAGCACGGCTCGGCGAAGGCGAGGGTGGTGGCCATAGGAATATTCGATGGCGTTAAACGCAGCATAGTCAAGCCCGTGGACGCTCAGGTGGAGGTCCCCATCGTGGAGAAAAGGCCGGGCCAAGTGCTCTCCATAATGCCGAACGCCGTCCAGCTCATGGACCTGGAGACCTACGAGGTCTTCGAGGCCCCCCTGCCGGAGGAGGAAGGGCTGAGGGAGAAGCTCCAGCCCGGCGTCGAGGTGGAATACTGGCGCATCCTGGGCCGGGCCAAGATCATGAGGGTGAAGTAGCCCGCGCTTCACCGCCAGGGGCCCTGAAGGAGATGACCACGGGCTCAGGGCCGAGGGACCTGTAGGCCCTCACCAGGTCCTCCAGCGGGTCCCCGGGGCCGAGGTAGGAAACCCCTCCCCCGAGGGCCCGGTCAGCCTCTCTCGAGGGGCTGGCTATGACGGCCACGTATCTGACGCCCGGCCTGGCCGTGAAATCACCTATGGGGCCTGGTGCCCTCCCCCTCGAGAGGCATTCCTCGACCACCTCCGCCAGCCTCCTCCGGCCCGAGCCGGTCGTGTAGGCGTAGAAGCCCTCCCTCGGCCGTCCTGACCACAGCAGGAGGGTCAGGGAACCCCGGTCCGGCAGGCGTTTCTTAGCCTCGGCCCAGGACGGCCAGATGGACAGGTCAGCCTCCAGCTCGGAAGCCATATCCAGCATGGAGCTGTCGTGCGTCAGCCTCCTCAGGCGCTCCAGCCAGGCCCTGGTCTCATCGGCGAACCTGGCCGAGCTGGCGGCATCACCCATCATGGCGAAGTGCCTGGCCCTCGAGAAATACACGAGGGCCTCCAGCAGGGCCGGGAATGCCCTATTAAAGGCCCTGGGAGGCCTGAGCACTTCTGTCCTGAGGGGCCTGAAGTAAACGATTTTGAAATCTCGCTCCTCTTCCATCCCGGCGACCTCTATGAAGACGCAGGCCGAGCTCGAGGGCAGGAAAGGCCCGAGGGGGCCCTCGGCTATCTCGAGACCCAGCGGGCGACCGTAGAAGACGGGCTCGAAGAAGGCCGCGGGCTCATACGTTATGTTCAGCGAGCCCCTGAGCCCCTCAGACACCAGGCCGTAAAGCCTCGTGGTCCTGAAGACCCTGGCCCAGAGGAGGCCTCTCCCGAGCTTCACGCCCAAAGGCTGGACGTGGACCCGCCCGTTCAGCCCGAGGGCCAGCACGACCTCGGAGAACGTATGACCCGAGAAACCGAGTTCCTCGAGGTCCTCCATGGCACTCCTTAAGGCCCGGGCTTGCTGATAAGGCTGGTAGGCCATGGTGGATTACCGCTCCTGGGAGCCCTGGTACGAGGCCATAAGGGAGGCGTTCGGTTACAGCCTCGAGGCGGACAGGAGGGCCGCCGAGCTCCTCGACGAGCTACTGGCGGATTATGACCTAAGCTCGGCCCTGGCGAGGGCCGAGGAAGCCCTGAGGGACAGGAGGGTCGTGGTGTTCGGTGCTGGCCCGAACCTGGAGGACCATATAGCCGTGCTCTCAGGGGCCCTCAGGGCACCCGGCCTGACGGTCATGGCGGCCGACGGGGCCACGAGGGGCCTGCTCGAGGCCGGCCTGAGGCCCGATATCATAACAACCGACCTCGATGGCGATATAGAGGCCTTAAGGGAGGCCAACCGGGCTGGCTCCCTGGTCGTCATCCACGCCCACGGGGATAACATGCCGGCTCTCCTGGCCCACGCGAGGTCGTTCAGGAACGGCCTGACGCTCGGGACCTGCCAGACGGAGCCCGTTGGCCGCGTGATGAATTTCGGCGGTTTCACGGATGGAGATAGGGCTGTTTTCATGGCCTTCCACCTCGGGGCGGATCGCGTCCTACTCGCCGGCTGGCACTTCGGCGGTCTCGTGGGCCGTTTCTCCAAGCCCTGGCTCGATAGGGCCATCAGGGCCAACTGCGTGAAGAGGATGAAGCTCGATTTCGCCAGGAGGCTCCTGTCCTGGCTGGCCGAGCTCTACCCCGGGCGCCTCTTCGTGCTCGAGGAGGTCATCCCGGGCGCCATCACCCTGGGCCAGCCGGAGCTCGCGGAGTTCCTCGGGGGTGGCCGGGGCTGAAGAAGCTCCTCTGGTGCATAACGGGCGCGGGCTACAAGATGAGGGCCATCTTCAAGATCATGTTCAAGCTGAAGAACGAGCTCGGCCTGAAGGTGACGACTGCTCTCTCGAGGGCCGGTCTCGAGGTGGCCAGGCTCTACGGGGTCCTCAACCGCCTGAGCGCCATATCGCCTGGGGGCTACTACGAGGAGGTCTTCGTGGACGACCCCCTGAGGCCCGTGAGCCGTATCCCCGGGCGCGTCATGGCCGGGCGCTACGATGTCGTCGTGCTGGCGCCCGCCACGGCCAATACGGTGGCCAAGATCGTGAGGGGTATAGCGGACACCATAGTATCGCAGGCCTTCTCCATGGCCCTCAAATCGGGGACCACGGTCGTGGTCCTCCCGTCCGATCACTCGGAGGTCGTGGAGGCCGAGATGCCCTGCCTCGTGGACCCCGAGGCCTGTAGGGCCTGTCCAGAATGCCCTCCCGAGGCTTCCTGCCCCCACGGGGCTATATTTAGGGGCGAGGACGGGAGAGCCCATATAGATATGGCCTCCTGCAGGGGCTGCGAGAGGTGCGTGCCATCCTGCCCCCACGGGGCCATACGCTGCTGGGAGCGGGTGGAGGTCAGGTGCAGGGAGGTCGACCTGGCTAACGTCAGGGAGCTCGAGACCATGGAGGGCGTGGAGGTCGTTAGGGACGAGGTCCAGCTATACAGGGTGCTGAGGAGGCTGTTATCGGGTTGAGGCTCCTGCTGATAACGGGCGAGCTGGCCTCCGGGGCCGTGAGGGAGGAGGCCGAGAAGATAGAGAGGGAGCTCGGGCACGAGGTCGGGGTCTTGGTCCTGGGTATAAAAACGGCCTCCCTGATGACCGTGGGGTGGCTCGAGGAAGTCCTGAAAGAGCACTCAGGCCTCCTGGCCTCTTATGACATGGCCATACTGCCCGGATACACACGTGGGGATGTCTCGAGGCTCGAGGAGATATATGGGGTACCGTTCGTCAAGGGGACCAAGCACATAGGAGACCTGGCCTGGGCGCTGAAGGCCGTGGGCCCGGAAGGGCTATCTCCCTCTGAGCCAGCGGACGAAATCCTGGCCGGGCTCCTCGACCCGAGGGGGAAGCTCGAGGAGCTCGAGAAAACCATGGGCGACTACATCCCGGTAGGGGAGGTCAGGGTCCCGGTGAGACCTCCCCCCATGAGGCTCATCAGCGAGGTCTACTACGAGCCGGGCATCGCCCTCGAGGACCTCGTGGAGGAATGCCGCTCGAGGCTGGAGGAGGGGGCCGATATCATCTGCCTGGGCTTCAGGGACCCCTATTCAACCGATAGGTCCGAGGTCAGGAGGGCCGTCAGGGCTCTTAAGGACGAGTTCGGCACCCTGGCCGTAGATGACCCTCTGCCGGACCACATCAGGGAGGCCCTCTCGCTCGGGGCCGACCTGGTGATGAGCATCTCGAGGGAGAACGCGAGAGCTGTCTCAGGCGTGCTGGAGCCGGATACCGCCTACGTCCTGGTGGCCGAGCCCGGCCTCAAGCCCGAGGAGAAGCTCGATGTCCTGAGGTGGCTCTCCGGGCAGCTCGCGGATAGGGGTGTCGAGAAGGTGGTGCTCGACCCGCTGCTCGAGCCGCCCATGGCCGGCTTCTTCAGGAGCCTCTCGGCCTATGAGCTCGTGGGCAGGGAGTTCCCGGGCAGGCCCATGCTCATGGGCTTCTGCAACGTGGTGGAGCTTGTAGATGCGGATGGGCCCGGCCTTAACGCTCTGCTGGCCTGCCTGGCCGCCGAGCTGGGCGTGAGCCTCGTCCTGACCACGGAGGAGAGCCGTAAGGCCCGGGGCTCGACGGCGGAGGCCTCCAGGGCCCTTAAAATGGCATCCCTGGCCCTATCCGGCAGGAGGCCCCCCAAGGACCTGGGCATAGACCTCCTGGTCCTCAAGGAGAAAACGGATAGGACCGTCAGGTTCCCGGGCGAGCTTCTGTCCGGGGCCCTGGAGGTAGAATGCCGCGAGGTAAAGGAGCTGGCCTACAGGCCCGACCCGGCCGGCTTCTTCAGGATAACGGTCGACCACGACAAGGGCCTCATAATAGCGCTCCACGAGGGGCCGGGCGGCAGGAAGCTCTTGAGGGGGCGGGATTGGGCCTCCATGGTGGAGTGCGTCTTGGAGATGGGCCTCGCCACCAGGCCCGAGCACCTCGCCTACCTGGCCAGGGAATTCACCAAGGCCGAGCTGGCCCTCAGGCTGGGGAAGAGCTATGTCCAGGGCGAGCCCCTGTTCAGGAGCCTTGATGGCCGAGGTTAACACGGGCTCGAGGCTCCACCTCGGCTTCTACAGGACCACGGGAGGGAGGCTGGTCTTCGCCAGCATAGGCATCGCCATAAAAGAGCCCTCCTTCAGGGCCCTCGTCAGGCCCCGGGAGGGTCTCGCGGTCTCGGGGCCCCAGCGCGAGCGCATATCACGGCTGGCCGAGGAGGTTGTCAGGGCCCTCGGCGTCCCCGGCGCCCGCGTGGAGGTCAGGAGCGTGGTCCCGGCCCACGTGGGCCTCGGCTCGACCACCCAGGTCAAGCTGGGCCTGGCCTGGGCCCTGAACGCCCTCTACGGCCTGGGGATGACGGTCAGGGAGCTGGCCTTCGCCACCGGCCGTGGCCTCTTCTCGGGCATAGGCATGTTAGCCTTCGAGGCCGGGGGCCTCATAGTGGATACGGGCCGCAGGGAGGTGCTGAGAGGGCCCGACGACCTCCCGAAACCGCTCGTGAGGCTCAAGGTCCCCGGGAGCTGGCGCTTCCTGCTGCTCGTGAGGGAGGGAATGAGGGGGCTGAGCGAGGAAGAGGAGAGGGAAATACTGCTCAGCCTGGAGCCCATGCCCCCCGATATGAGGTCGCGTATAATGTCCTTGCTGTTCGATGTCATGCTGCCCTCCGCGCTCTGGGATGATATAGCTTCCTTCGGCCGCGCCCTGACTGAGATACAGGAGCTCATGGGCCGTTATTTCAGCCCCTACCAGGGCGGGGTCTTCCTGGACGAGGCAGCGGAGGAGCTGAGGGATTTCCTCATCAGCTCAGGTGCCCACGGGGTGGGCCAGAGCAGCTGGGGCCCCACCCTGTACGCCTTGACGACGGAGGGGAGGTGCCGGGAGCTCAAGGAGGCCGTTAGGGCCTTCCTGGGCGAGACGGGCCTCAGGTACGAGGTGCTCGTGGCCGAGCCCAGGAACGAGGGGGCCAAGCTGACCCTGAGGCCTTCTCAGCAGGAGGCCTCGGAGAGCAGCTCTGAGAGGGTGGCCTCCCGGCAGGCATAGGCGTTATAGGGGTGGATGCTCTCGTAGCTCTCGACCTCGACTTTTATGCGCGTGTTGGGCGGGAAATCCCTCTCGATGAGGTACCTCGATATGGCGTCTAAGGCGTGCCTCACCACGTCCTCTATGAACCTGGGCCTCCTGAACCCCTCCTTGACGATCTCGTACTCGTCATCCCTCTTGAGGAGGCCCACGACGGGGGCCGAGAAGGCATTCCTCAGTAGCCCGGCCAGCTCGTTTATCATGGGGGTCTTGCCCGTGTCGTAGAGCGTTATGGTGGCCGTTAGCCTCGCCCTCTGGGTGTGGCTCGGGCTCTTGTGGAGTTCCGTGCCCTCCCTGGCGCTGAACGTCATCTGGGCGCAGGGGCATACCGTTAGGCCGAGCATGGAGATCGAGAGCTCCCTGAGCTCCGTGCCCTCCCTCGACCTCACGACCCTTATGACCACGTCCACGGGCTCCGACATGCCCACCCCGGGCCCGACATCGAAGAAGTAGGCCGTCTTGGCCACCACCTCCACCTTCTGCGTGTAATCGTGTTTCTTCAGCAGCTTCTCGGCCACCTCGGCCAGCAGGCCCTCGACCGTCGTCGGGTGCTCCTTCAGCCTCGCCTCGTAGATGACCTCGGCGAAGGCCTCTATGTTCCTCGACATATGGACCCCGCGTTTGTCCGACGGGAGCTCGACGTAGGCATCCACTACCGCCTCGTAGATGAGGGTCCCCCAGGGGCTCTTTATCGGGAACCTCGTCCTTATCCCCCTGACGCCCACCCTATCTATCTTCAGCTTCACCTTGGGCTCGGCATCCTTTATGTCCCTGAGCACCTCCCGGCCCGTGCTGCTCACCTCAGGTGCCAGCACCACACGGCTTTTTAACATCAACCGCCAGCCGCTGGTGCCTCCGCCTCGGCGTATTTGCCCACGCCTTCCCACACCCTTACCTTAACGGGCCTGCCGAGGGCCCGGGCCAGCTCCTCGGCCAGCTGGAGGGCCATGTGCTCCGTGGTGGCGGCCGGGGCCCTGAGGACCTTGAGCTTAAGACCGAAGGGGCCTTCCAACCTCAGCTTACCGGCGTCCCGCTCGGGCACCACGAGGGCGTGATCCCAGGAGGCCAGCACGGCCTCAACAGCCTTTTTGAGCTCCCTGAAATCCATCACCATGCCGTCGGGCCCCGGCTCGCCCTCTATCTCCACATCCACCGTGAAGGTATGGCCATGGAGGTCCTCGCATTTCCCACCCGAGGGCGTGTAGTGAGCGGCCTCGAAGGAGAGGCCCCTGAGGCCTATCTTCACCTTCCTCAAGCCCCACCACCGTAAACCGGCCTGGCCCTGATGCCGTACCTCGCGAGCACCTCGCGCCAGGAGCCCATGAGGACGTAATCGAGGACGGTGCCGCTCGCCCCCTTCAGGCCCACGTGCTCGATCAACCGCTTGTAACGGCCCCCCATGAGTCCGTCCCCTATGACGGCCTCCCCCTGGGCCGGCGTCTTGGCCCTGGCCCCGAAGCCCCTCAGCTTCCTCACGGGGGCGAGCTCCGAGAGCCTGCGCTCCATCTCCTCCCTTATCTCAGGCACCTCCGTCAGACGGCCCGATAGGACGATCTCCACGGGCTCGGGCACGGAGGCCATGAGGGCCCTGACGAACTTCTCCACCTCCTCGTGGAAGAGCTCCCAGGCATCCCTGGCCCTCCGGTCCGCCCTGGCCCTCGCCAGCCATTCCTCGGGCCTCATGGAGCGGTCCCCGACCACGTCCACCACGCCGCCCTCGAACAGCCTTATCTTCGGGAAACCGCCGTAGAGGTAGGCGACCTCGCCATCCATCCTGCCGTGGCTCATGTAGCCCACGGCCCCCTGGCTCCCCCCTATCCCATCTACTATACGGCCCGCCCTGACGGCCACCACGCTCGTGTAGGCCCCGCCGGCCTCCACCAAGATGAGGTCGACCTGATCGTAGTCCAGGCCGTGGACCTCGGAGCACTCCTGAATGGCCAGGACGGTGACGGCCAGCTTGTCCGCCGTCCCCATGTCTATCCTGTTCAGCTTCCTGTGCCTCGGGACGGTGGGCATCTGTATGACGGACGGTATGAAGATCATGGGGAGGCCCCGCTTCCCGGCCCTCCTCACCATCTCGACGAGGCCCTCGAGGACGGGTATGCCCTTATCCTCCGGCTTCCTGAGCACGAGCAGGAAGTAATCCTCTTCCTCCAGCTCGCTGGCCCACTTCAGGGGCAAGCCGTAGCCCGACGGGCCTACTATTATGTCCGCACCGGCCTCCTCGAGCAGGTCGAGTAGGAGGTCTGGGTCCCTGGCCACCTCCTCGCTCGGCACGTCCTCATCGAGGAAGGGCTTACCGTCATCCAGGCCGAAGACGCTGAAGCTCCTCGTCCCAGGGTCTATGCCTATGCTCCTCACCAAGACCCTCCACCTCCTCTGGAGGCCCCGCGAGTGCCTTAAGGGGGCCGGGGCATAGGCCACGTGCCTTGAGGGTGGCCGTGTACCACGGGCCGGGGGACATAAGGCTCGAGGAGAGACCGGTGCCCAAGCCCGGGCCGAGGGACATCCTCGTCAAGATGGTGGCCTGCGGCATATGCGGCTCCGATCTCATGGATTGGTACCTGGCCCCGAGGGCCCCCCTGGTCCTCGGGCACGAGCCCACGGGCGTGGTGGTGGAGGTCGGCCGCGAGGTGGAGGGCATAGAGGAGGGCGATAGGGTCTTCGCCCACCACCATGTCTCCTGCATGACGTGCCGCTTCTGCCGCAGGGGCCAGTACACGCTATGCCCTTCCTTCAGGAGGACGCACCTCGACCCGGGCGGTTTCTCCGAGTTCTTCAGGGTGCCGGAGCCCAACCTCATGTTCGATACGTTCAGGCTCCCGGAGGACCTGTCTTTTGAGCTCGGGACCCTCATAGAACCCTTGGCCTGCTGCCTCAGGGCCGTCAGGAAGGCCGGGGTGGGCCTCGAGGACCACGTGGCCGTGGTGGGGGCCGGTCCCTCGGGCCTCATGATAGCCCTCTTATGCCAGATGGCTGGCGCGACCTACGTGGCCATATCCGACCTGGTGCCCTTCAGGCTCCGTAAGGCCCGGGAGCTCGGCCTGAGGGAGGTCGTGGACGCCAGGGAGGAGGAGCTGGGCGAGGTGGTGAGGGCTGGCACGGATGGTCTCGGGGCCGATGTGGTCTTCGTCACGGCCCCATCGGAGAAAGCCCTCCAGGCTGGCCTGGGGGCCCTGAGGAAGGGAGGGACCCTCATGGTCTTCGCCCCCACGGCCCCGGGGGTGAAATGGCCCGTGGAGCCGAACAAGCTCTTCTTCGAGGAGATAACCATAACGGCCTCCTACTCCACCACCCACCTCGAGACGAGAGATGCCATGTCCATCATAATGGCCCACAAAGAGCTCTTCGGCAAGCTGATAACACACGTCTTCAAGCTCGATGAGATAGATCTCGCCTTCAGGCTGGCGAAGGAGGACAAGAACTGCCTCAAGGTGGTGGTCAGGGGGACCGGTTAGCGCTCAGGAGCAGAACTCGCCCGCCCTCCTGGCTATCTCGACCAATAGCTTGGCCGTGGTCTCTATGTCCCTCAGGCTTGCGACCTCGACGCCCGTGTGCATGTACTTGAGGGGTATGTTCACGATGGCCGCCAGGGCCCCGGTCCCCGCCACCTGGGCCTCCACCACGTCCGTGGGCCTCCTGCCGCTCTCGTACTTGACCTGGGGCTCCTCCCCGATCAGGTCCCTGAGGAGCCCGATTATCTTCTCGGATAGGCCCGGGTGGAGTGGAGGACCACGCGATATCGCTGGCCCTCTCCCGAGCTCTATCCTGGCGTATTCCCTGGCCCCGAAGCCCGGGTAGCCGCTCGCGTGCGTGACCTCGACCACCACGACCACGTCCGGGCTCCCGACCCTTGGCTCGCTCTTCGTCCAGAGGCCGTAGGCCGCCACCCTGGCCCCCCTGGCGCCTATCTCCTCCTGCGTCGTGAAGACCCCGAAGACGGTGGAGGGCAGCTCCCCCCTCTTGGCCATCCCCTTCATCTCCTTCAGGGCCATGATGAGGGCCGCGCACCCTGCCCTATCGTCGAGGGACCTCCCCACGACCAGATCTCCCTCCCGGCCCTGGAAGGAGGGCATCCTGAGGAGCCGTTTCACGGGATGGCCCAGGTCGCCGGGCGAGATGCCGAGTTCCCTTATCTTCCTCCTCTTCTCCTCGGGCCCGAGGCCCCTGAGGAGCTCGTGGAGGCCCACGTCCACGAACAGCTCTCTTATGTCGGGCACCCGCCTCCTCTCCTCCTCCGCCAGGAGGTGCACGGGCTTGACGCCCACCACCCCGATGTACATCCTGTCCCGCCAGGGCTCGCCCTCATACCTCGGCCTCCTGTAGAACACGATGGGCTGGCCCATTATGGTCCGGACGTCCAGCATGCCCACGTTCTCCACGTAGAGGTAGCCATCCTCATCCACATGCCTGACCACGAGGCCTATCTCGTCCATGTGGGCCATGAAGGCCAGCACGGGCCTATCCGACCTGCCCCTGACCCTGACCTTCAGGTTCCCGAGCTTATCCACCTCGATATCATCGTCCGTGAAGCCCTGCTGCCCCAGGACCTCGATTATCTTGGCCCTTATCGGTTCCTCATCGCCCGATATCCCCGGCGTCTCCACCAATTCCTTCAGGAGCTCGTAGAGCTCCATGGTTTGACATCCGCCCTGCGGGGGGAAGGAGCCAGTTTATAAGGCTTCTGGCACGGCACTCCCTCGCATGCGTTTTTTAAGCCGGCCTGCCGCACGGCTGGAAGGTGGTGCGGTCTGGGAGGTGGAGCTGGCGGAGAGCGCATGCTGATGGCCATCCTCTATGGCCCGGGGGACCTCAGGCTCGAGGAGAGACCTGTGCCCGAGCCCGGTCCCGGCGAGGTCGTGGCTCGCGTGAGGGCCGCCACGACGTGCGGCACGGACGTCAAGATGTTCACCCGCCCCTACGTGAGCAGCGTGATAAAGCTCCCGAGCCCCTTCGGCCATGAGTGGGCTGGCGAGGTCGTGGCCGTGGGCCCGGGCGTGGAGGGGTGGGAGGTAGGCGATAGGATAAGAGCTGGCAACTCGGCCCCTTGCCTCACCTGCCGTTTCTGCCGGAGGGGCCTCCAGAACCTGTGCGAGGACCGCATGTGGCTCTGGGGCGCTTTCTCCGAGTACATAAGGGTGCCTGAGAGGTTCCTCAGGGTGAACGCCCAGAAGATACCGGACCACGTCTCATACGAGGAGGCAGCCATCACGGAGCCCTTGGCCTGCGTCCTCCACGGGGCCCTGAAGGCCGGCATAAGGCCGGGCGATGTGGTAGCCATAATAGGCTCTGGCCCGATAGGCATCCTGCATACCCAGGTGGCCAAGCACCTCGGGGCCGTGAAGGTGATAATATGCGATCTCGTAGAGGACAGGCTGAGGGTGGCCCGCTCGGTGGGGGCCGATATCACGGTCAACGTGGGCGAGGAGGACCCGGCCGAGGTTGTCAGGGCTGAGACAGATGGCCTCGGGGCCGATGTGGTGATAGAGGCCGTGGGCCTCCCCAAGACCTGGGAGAAGGCCTTCGAGCT
>CAYNQQ010000007.1:0-15503 GCA_964399385.1 uncultured Candidatus Bathyarchaeia archaeon
TGCGTGAAGCCGATCGAGTGGAGGAGACCCGGCAGGAGCTGGGCAGTCGGCCCGACGAGGGCTCTTATCCGGCATCTCCCGGCCTCACGGACCACGAGGTCGAGCGTGTCGTTGACGAGGCAGGAGCCGGTCACAATACAGGCCGTCGCATCCTCGAGGGCCCTGGGCAGCATGGTATCCGGCAGGGCCACATCGCCCCTGAGGACCGGGTCCCTCTCCACGACCAGGACCTCGAGGCCCGAGTCCCTCAGGGCCTCGTAGACCGGCCTTATGTAGCCCACGAGGACTACCTTATCGCCCGGCCCGAGCTCGAGGTAATCGAGCACATCGCCCTTCGGGAGCTCATCGGGGTCCAGCAGGAACTGCGAGATGGCGTTAGCCATCGAGATGCCGAGGGCCTTGTGGAGGAGGCTCGTGCTCGAGACGAGCCTCAAGGCATCCCCGAGCTCCACGTCCTCGGGCAACGCCTCATGGCCTATCTCGAGCCTGGGCAGGTAGGCCAGACCCATGGCCTCTTTAGAGCCGTCCGAGACCACGGTGTAGCAGTACCTGAGGCCAGCGCAGTAATCCACGATCTCGAGGCCCTCCGGGGCCTCCCTGAGGAGCCTGGCCACGAGCTCGTCGACGAGCATCAGGGTCCACCGGGCTCCTCCACGACCTCTATGAAGGAATCCACGCCTGACGTGAGCTCGAGACCGAAGGGCCCTTCCTTGGCCCAGACGTTGTGGACCCTTATCTTCGTCCCGACAGGCAGGGCCACGAGCTGGTCGGCCAGATCCCGCCAGACGGAGAGCCTCATCTCGCCTGTCCCATCGCTCACCCTCGTGCTGGCCACGGCCACCCTCTCGCCTCTCGAGGTCACGACCTCCCTCAGCTCCGGGGCCGTCTCTATGACCACCTCCACGGTGTAGGGTCCTCCCTCGCCTGTTATCTCCCCGAGGGCCTTAAGCTCTGCCTCCGTCACGCTCGGGATCTCGAGCTCGAGCCCCTCGGGATTGACCTCGAGGGAGCCCGTCCTCCCCAGGCTGAGCATGATCTTGCCCCTCCTCTCCCTTACGGAGGCGTTCCTCACGAGCAGCACGTCCCCCGGCCTTATCCGGCCCGCGAGCTCGGCCTTGTCATCCCACAGGTCGAGCCTGACGGAGCCCGTCTCGTCCGCCACGACAAGCGTGGCCACCCGGCCCGTCCTGAGCTCCCTAAGCCCCCCGACCCTCAGGACCTTGACGAGCAGGTTCACGCTCGGCTGGCCTGGCGTGAGCTCGGCCACCTTGACCATCTCGCCGGGGGGCAGCTCGGCCTTCCCGGGCAGGATCTCAATCTGGCTCGCCCTCTCGACGTGGAGCTCTATCTTGCCCGTCAGCGATTCCCTCACCCTGGCCCCCAGCAGCTTGAGCCTGCTCCCGACCTCCAAGTCCTCGCAGGCCTCGGCAGCATCATCCCATAGGACGCACGGGACGGAGCCCGTCTCGTCCGCCAGGACGAGCCTTAGGACCTTGCCCTCGGAGCCATCCGGCCTCCTGAACTTGGTCAGGGCCCTCATGGAGAGGACGAAGCCCTCGACGCTGACCTGCCGCTCCTCAGGGCTTATCTCGCATATGGGGATTGGCTCCGGGAAAGGGCTCGGGTACTTGGACTCGTCCACGCCGGGCGGGTTCACGAGGACCGAGCCCCTCGGGCCCACGTGGAGCTCCAGGCGGCCACCGAGCCCCTCCCTCGTGTAGGCGTGTGCTACTTGGACCACCTGCCCTACCTCGAGCTCCCCGGATTCCACCAGCTCGGCTTTCTCGTCCCACAGCACCACCCTCACGGAGCCCGTCTCATCTGCTATCACCATGCTCGCCATCTTGCCCGTCCTGCCGTCCCTGCGCCTGAACTTCCTCACGCGTCTCAAGCTCATGATGCGGCCCGTCACCGTGACATCGCTGAGGCCCGTGACCAGCTTGCCTATCTGCGTCCCGGGCTCGAAATCAAGGTCTATTTTGACGCCGAGTTCCCTGGCCACGGAGAGGGCCGCGCTTAGCATGCTCATGGCCGGGCCGGTTTTAGAGGCTTTTTCCTCTATCATCCTGAGTACCTCATCCCGAGTGAGGTCGGGCCTCGAGGCCAGTATCCTCTCGACGACCTCTTCTACGTCCAATTCACACTCCTCCAGGGGGCCCGCTCCTTATCGCCTTTTCTCCCTCCCGAAGACCAGGTATAAGAAGGCGAGCAACAGGGCGATGAAAACGAGCCCTCCGAGCATTATCTTGAACGCCGAGAAGAAAGCGGATTTACTCACCGCCAGCACCAGCTTCCCCAGCCCCAATCCCCCTCAACTCCTCCACCAGCTCCTCGTAATACTCGTCCTCACACTCGACTACCTCGTGCCAATTTAAGCACTCCGCGAGCCTTTGGGCGATTATGTGGTAGCAGAGGCGGGCCTTCCCGTCCACCACCCTGAAGTAGAAGTCATCGCAGGAGCAGAAGGGTGCTCTCGGGAAGACCAGGTATTCCTTCTCCCGCCCCACGACGACCCAGAGAACCCTCCCGCTCGGCTTGAAGACGTACTTCTTCACCCTCCTCTCCCTCAGGGCCTCGAGGGCGCTGGAGAGCCTCTGCCCGAAGAGCCTGTAGAGCCTCGAGATGTGGGAGAACCTCATGCAGCCTTCCTTCTTGATCTCGGAGCACACCTCCTCGAACTCGGCCATCTCGGGAAGGCTCATCCGCGGGCCTTGGGATGCCCGGGTGATAAGCCTTTTGGTCCTTAAAAGCCCCGGAAACGCTTATTTAACACCGTCCTCAGCTACGGGAGAGTGGGAGCTTTGCCGATAATGATATACAGGCTCCTGGTCGAGGCCGTGGAGGCCTACGGGAGACCTGTCACCACTCGGGAGCTCGTGGGTTATGTGAGGAAGAGGATACCCATGTGCGCCGACCACGTCCCCGATCACCTGCCCGTCCTCTATAGGTACGGCCTGGTCGAGAGGAAGCTCGACCTCGAGAAGAAAGCCTATGTCTGGGAGCCCAAAAAGCCCTATAAGTCCGCTGAGGAGCTGGCCCAGGAGTACCCAGAGCTCTTCCTCGAGTCCCTCTACTACCACGCGGTCTCGGATGAGCTGGCCGGCAAGCCCATACCCCTCGACCTCGTCATCGAGTTCCTCTACGAGATATCCGGGGGCGAGGAGAAGAGGCCGAGCGTGATCTTCGTGAAGAAGGTGCTGAAGAAGTTCAAGGAGAGGAGGCCGGACCTCTACAACAAGTTCGTGGAGGAGGTGTTGGAGAAGGGCAGGCCCTCCGACCCGGAGCTGCTCGATGTCATAAGGAAGGCCGTCAGGGAGATTAGGGAGGAGATGACCGGGGGCGCCGGGCCCCCCACGAGGACCTGAGCTGGCCCACCGTGCCGAGGAAAGTGCCATCGAGCATGAAGACCTCCGCGCCCCCGAGGGAGATGGACCCCGATCTTAAGACCGGCCCTATGAGGCCCTCGTCCCCGCCAGGCCTGTTGACGGCCTGGCCCCCGAGGAACTCGTTGAAGGAGGGCATGATGACCAGCTTCTCGGCCCTGGCCGCCTCTACATCGCTCCTCCCAGCCCTGCCCCTCCTCGCCATCTCCTCCGCCAGCCCCCTTCCATCGCACTCCATCACGAGCCAGACCCTGAAGCTCGTCCTGAAGTAATGCGCCTCCCTGAACAGCACGACCGGATGAACATGGCCCGTTATGAGGTACCTGCAGGCCAGGAGCTCGGGGCTGGGCCAGGCGTGGCCGTGGAAGAGGCCGAAGTGATCCCAGAGGGCCATCCCCCCGGTGTCGAGGAGTTCCACATCACCGGGCAGGAGGGATTCGAGCTTCCCGTCGTGGTTCCCGGGCACGACCTTGATATCCCGGACGAGCCTCAGGAGCTCCTCGAAGAAGGCAGGTATCTCGGCCCACTCCTCGGCCTCCGCGCCCACTATGGTGTGTTTGACATCGCCGAGGAAGATGAGCATATCCGGCCTGTAGGCCCTTATGAGCCTCCTGAGCTTGCCCAGCATCTTCCCGACCTGGGAGGGTATGTGGAAGCCCTTGTCGGCCAGGGTGGATTCCCATCCTATATGGAGGTCCGCCACCACCAGGGCCTTCTGGCCGGGCTTGGCCAGGAGGAGGGCGGCGTGCCCTCTAATGGCGTTCAGGCCCGGCCCCAGCCTGAGCAGGTCCATGCCCGTCCCGCCTTGGGCCATCTTCCTTAAATATCCCTCCCCCGCGTTTAATGCCGCATGAACACCGAGGAGTTCGATGTGGTGATAGTGGGGGCCGGGCCCGCCGGGCTCTTCACGGCCCTCGACCTGGTGGAGAGAGGCGGTCTCGAGGTGGCCATAATCGATAAGGGCCCAGATATCGAGGAGCGCAGGTGCCCCGCTTTTGAGGGAGGGGCCTGCGTCAGATGCCGTGTATGCTCGCTCCTATCCGGCTGGGGCGGGGCTGGCGCCTTCAGCGATGGCAAGCTCACCTACTCGCCAGATGTGGGCGGCTGGCTCACGGAGCTCGTCGGCAAGGAGAAGATGCTCGAGCTCATGGGCAGGGTCGATGAGATATACCTGCGCTTCGGGGCCCCGAGGAAAATCTACGGCGAGGACGAGGATAAGGTAGCCGATATAGCCGTCAGGGCCGCGAGGGCGGGCCTCAAGCTCGTGCCACAGAAGGTCAGGCACCTCGGGACGGACGGCTGCGTGAAGGTCCTGAAGGCCATGCGGTCCTACCTGGGCCGCAGGACGGAGGTGAGGATGAGGACCGCGGTCTCCGAGGTGATAGCCAGGGATGGCCGGGTGGAGGGCGTCAGGACGGCCGATGGGGATGAGATCAGGGCCCGCTACGTGGTCGTGGCTCCCGGCAGGGGCGGCGCGGGCTGGCTGAAGGAGATGGCCTCCCGCCTCGGCCTTAGGACGACCACGAACCCCGTAGACGTGGGGCTGAGGGTAGAGATCCCCTACGTTGTGGCCGAGGAGCTCACGGAGACCCTCTACGAGCCCAAGCTCGTCTACTACTCGAGGAGGTTCGATGATAAGGTCAGGACCTTCTGCGTGGCACCACACGGCTACGTCATAACCGAGTACTACGATGGCATAATAACGGTGAACGGCCAGAGCTTCTCCGATAGGTCGAAATGGACCGAGAACACGAATTTCGCCGTGCTCGTGAGCGCTGCCTTCACAAAGCCCTTCGAGGACCCGATAGCTTACGGAAAGCACCTCTCCTCCCTCACGAACCTCATATCCGGCAGCGTCCTCGTCCAGAGGCTCGGCGACCTGCTCAGGGGGAGGAGGTCGACGCCTGAGCGCATATCGAGGAGCGTGGTCAGGCCCACGCTTCCCTCCGCCACGCCTGGTGACCTGGCCTTCGTGATGCCCTACAGGTTCCTCATGGATATCCTCGAGATGCTGAAGGCCCTGGACGCCCTCATGCCTGGCGTCTACAACAGGCACACGCTCCTCTACGGCGCCGAGGTCAAGTTCTACTCCCTGAGGGTCGAGGTCAACGAGCACCTCGAGACGCCGATAAGAGGGCTCTTCGCGGCCGGGGATGGTGCTGGCCTCACGAGGGGCCTCGTCCAGGCCAGCATATCCGGCCTGATGGTCGCCGAGGAGATAGCCAGGCGCGAGGGGGCCTGACCTCCCATCAGCCTTTTATCTCCAGGGGACCATGCTCGACATGGTGATGCGATTGTCGTTAGAGGAGCTGGTCGCGAATCTTAAGGTCGATGATAAGGGGAGGCTCGTCCTCAGGGGTGTCAGGATGCTCTTCATCACGAGGGACTTCATAGTGGCCCTCCAGAAGACGGCCGAGGAGATACTCGGTCCCATGGGGGCTGCCGCCCTCCTCTACAGGGCTGGTCTCGCCACGGCCCACGGGCTTGCCCAGACCATAGCCGAGACAGAAGGCCTGAAGGGCTTCGAGGTCCTCGATAGGTTCCTGGAGCTATCGGGCCTGACGGGCTGGTGGGGGCGTTTCGAGGTCCTGGAGAGGTCTGAGGAACCGGTCAAGGCCGTGGTGAGGCTCTACAACACGGTGGCCGAGGAATGGGGCAACGTGGGGAGGGCCGTATGCCATCTCCCGAGGGGCTGTATCGCGGGGGTGCTGAAGTTCGTGGCCGAGTCCCTGGGCAGGGAGGTGGATGTCAGAGCCCAGGAGACGGCCTGCATGGCTAAGGGTGACCCTTACTGCGAGATAGTAGCCGAGGAGGCGAGGTGACCCCTCTGCCTTAATAAAGGACCGGTCCCAATCAGGTCCGGCGGCCTGGGGGCTGCGGGGCCCGCGCCGACGGAACAGGGTGAACGGGGCGCAGAGCCCTCGATGAGCCCTGGGTACCCAGGTGCGGGACAGCTCGCACCCCGCGCAAAACCCCGGGTGAGAGAGCCCGGCCGAGTGGGGCGAACAGCCCCCCGCTGAGGCCGGGTGTTAGTCGTTCGGGGGACAGCCCTCAGGCCGCCTCCTGCTCAGGATAATACGGGTAGGAGGCCCCGTACTCCTCGTAGTACTGCTCGGTGTAGTACTCGACCGGGTATTCCTCGCGCCTGGCGGCCAGCTTGGAGGCCAGGTAGCCGGCCAGGCCTCCCACCACGGCCCCTCCCACGGCGAAGAACACCAGGTTGATATTGGTGATAGCCGTCATGGTATTGGCCAGCAGGGCCCAGGACAGGGCCCTGAAGCCCACGTTGATGACGGCCAGGAGGACGGGCACCAGGGCCCTCGTCGGGAAGAGTAGGTAGCCCGTCAGAGCACCGGCCACGCAGCCCCTAATGGCCCCCCTGGAGGAGAGGCCAGCCGTGAGGGAGCTCACGATTAGGGCCACGATGCTGGCCGCAGCCTCCCCGCCCAGGAGGGACGGGTTGACCTCGAGCAGGAAGAAGCCGGAGGCCAGGCCCAGTATTATCCCGAGGATGACGTTGGCGAGCGCGGACAGGACCGCCATCTCTCACGCCTCCCCCCTCGGCCTCCTGAGCCCTAAGTAGGCCGATAGGGCCAGCAGGCCAGCGGAGAATGCCAGTCCCGAGTTCCTCGGCAGGTGGAGCGTCCTCTCCAAGACGGTCTTCCCTCCCACGTTCACCGTCCCCGGTTCCACGAGCTTGAAGACGACATCCACGTCCCCCGTGGCGTTGACGATCATTATCCGGCCCTCGTGCTCGATGGTCGTCCTGTTCGTCGCGTGGCTGTGGAGTTCGTAGCCCAGGAGCCAGCCCGATGCCTTATCGTAGTAGATGGAGGCATTTATGTCCACGGACCTGATGGCCCGCACGCCTTCTTCATCGAGACCGAGGCCGGCGAGGATATCGGCTACCTCGTCCTCGTCCATCCTTATTATCCAGGCATCATAGGTCCCTCCCGCCGCCTCGACGGGTCCATCGTCGTCTATCCTCAGCCTAACTTCGAGCTGCTGATGCGACGTCTTGTTATATACGCCGTAGATTATCTCGGTCCCTACGCCCACGTCCAGGGGTATGAAGAAGGGGTTCATGAAGTAGACCTCCTCGTTCACCTCCCCGGTGGCCGCCATCACCTTGTTGGCGAGGGCCACGAGGTCACCGGTGCCCGTCACGTTCGTCTCCTCAAGGGCCTTCTTAAGCTGGTGGAAGTCCACGAGGAAGTAGGTCTCTCTCGTCCCCTCCCTGACGGCCACGAGCGGCGGTACGGCTATCCCGTTCAGCCTCAGCACGTCCAGGAGCGTCCTGACCTCCTCAGGGAGCTCCTCGGGCTTGTTGTAGTAGAACTCCTCCAGGTAGATGCTCATGGACCAGGCCTGGTAGCCTCCTCCGTAGTCCCTGCTGAAGAGCGTTAGGACGAGGGTCATGTTGCCCCTCCTCTCCTCCACGAAGTTCTCCGTCTGGTTCTCCAGGATCACGGTGAAATCCCCTTTGAGCTCGTAGACGACGCCGTTGGGCGTGAAGACCGATGGGTCGTAGGAGCCCTGGGCCCTGGATGGGGCCGCTAAGAGGACCAGCAGGACCAGGGCCAGGCACGCGGGCAGAAGGGCCCTAAGCCTCATTCACATCCCCGGGTGAGGTCAGGGGCGGGAGTATTTATGTCTTGGCACCGCTATCCCCATGGCATGCTCACCGCCGGCCGACCGGTGAGACCAGAGGGCCCTACCAGCCGCCCGGGGGCCGCGAAAGGCTTATCACCCCCAGGGGCTCTGTGACTCCCGGCCCCGGTAGCTCAGCCTGGGAGAGCGCCCGGCTGAAGAGGGCGTGGGGAATTCCCCACGTCCTCCAAAACCGGGTTGTCGTGGGTTCAAATCCCACCCGGGGCACCATTGCACGAGGACGGCCTTTGTCGGCTTCCCGAGGCGCATCCTCAAGACCATTATCTCCCGGGTAACCTTAAGTCGGCAGTAGATGAGGTAGCCCAGGGATGGGCTTGTCGGTGCCGGTCCCCGAGGAGCTGGTGGAAGAGCTCATCGAGGGCTGGCTGGCCAAAGGTGCTTCCTATGTGGAATGCCGTTCCGAGGTCGAGAGGCGCACGGTGATAGAGGTAAAGGACCGGGAGGTAAGGAGGCTCGACTTCGGCATATCGGCTGGCCTGGCCCTGAGGGCCCTCGTGGAGGGCAAGATGCATTTCATAACCTTCTCCCTGGACGAAGCCGATGGGCTGAAGGTGAGATCGGAGGAAGTCATGCCCGATAAGCCCTGGATAACGAGGTCCTCGCTGGCCGAGGCCGAGCCTGTCAAAGACGAGGTGAGGGTCAGGCCCGCCAAGCCGCCAGCCGAGGCCTCCATCGAGGAGAAGCTCGAGATGGTCATGGAGGCTCATAAGGCGTGCTTCCGCGAGGGCATCAAGACGGCCTCCACGTTATACATGGATTTCACCGTCCTGAAGCATATTAGGACGAGCGAGGGGACGGATGTCCTGATGGAGCTCCCGTACGCGATCGTGAGGCACGAGGCCACGGCCGAGGTAAGCGGGCGCCTGAACAGCCACAGGGCCGTGTGGGGCGTCCTCGGGGGCCTCGAGCTGGTAGAACCGGATAAGGTGGTGGGGCTGGGCGAGGAAGCGGGCAGGAAGGCCATTGAGGGCGCCAAGGCCAAGAAATGCCCCTCCGGCCGTTTCAGGGTGCTCGTGGACGGTGATCTGAACCACCTGCTCGCCCACGAGGCCCTCGGGCACGGCGCCGAGGCCGATTCGCTCAGGATAGGGAGCATGCTCAAGGGGAAGATGGGCAAGACGGTCGGGAGCCCCCTGATAAACGTGGTGGATGACGGGCGTTTCGAGCTCGACGGCATAAGGGGCTTCGGCTGGATACCCTACGATGACGAGGGGGTCCCGACGGGCAGGACGGTCATAATCGAGAGGGGCGTCCTTAGGTCCTACATGACGGATAGGACGACGGCCGCCGAGTTCAGTCTCCCGCTCACCGGGAACGCGAGGGCGCAGAGCTGGGCCCACCCGCCGATAGTGAGGATGAGGAATACCTTCATAGAGCCGGCCTCCCCGGATGAAGCCATGACGAACGAAGAGCTCCTCGAGGCCCTCGGGGATGGCCTCCTCCTCAGGACCGGGAGGGGAGGGCAGGTGGACCCGATAAGAGGCGTCTTCACGTTCGGGGTCCAAGAGGTCTACAGGGTCGAGGGAGGCGAGGTCAGGGAGCGCCTCTCGAGCACGAGCATATCGGGCAACATCCTCGTGGTCCTGAAGAAGATAGGGGCCATAGGCAGGGAGTTCGATGAGCCCAGGATATCGGCCGGTTTCTGCGGGAAGCAGATGCAGAGGGTCCCGGTGGGCGTCTCGGGGCCCTGGCTCCTCATAGAGGAGATACTGGTGGGTGGTTGAGATGGCGTCCAAGACCCTGGGCCTGAGGGAGGCGGTCGAGCACGCCATAAGGCACGGGGAGGCCATAGGGGCCTACCAGGTGGAGGCCCTCGCCTGCCGGGCCAGGACCGTCATGCTGAGGGTGATGAAGGCTATCCCGTCCGTCAGCACGAGCTACACGTCAGGTCTGGCCGTGAGGGCCGCCACCAGGGAGAACGTGGGCTTCGCCTTCACCACCAGCCTGAGGCCCGAGTTCATAGAGGACGCCGTGGAGAAGGCCCTCGCGAGCGCTAAGGCCAAGGGGAGGGATGAGTACTTCAAATCCCTGCCCCCGGCGATCGAGACGGAGCGCCTCGAGGTCAGGGCGGACGAGAGGATAGCTGGCCTCGGGAAGGAAGACCTCCTCGAATACTACGGCACCATGAGGGATGTGGTGGAGGGCTCCGGCAAGAGGATAGCCCTCGTCGGCGGGGGGATGGCCGCCCAGGACGTCGTCATGGTGCTCGGGAACTCCCTCGGCCTATCCTTCGAGGGCCGCAGGGTCGTGTTCACCGCGAGCGCCTTCGGCCTGGCCAAAGACGAGATACCGCCAGCCGAGGGCTGGGAATCCGTGGTGACCGATGATCTCGACGAGTTCTCGGCGGAGGAGCTCGCCGAGAAGGTAGTGGAGGAGGTATGCATGTTCAAGAGGGCCAAAGAGGTGGAGCTCAAGGGCGATTTCGATGTCATATTCAGGCCAGAGGCCGCCTCCGAGATGCTGTGGGTCTTCACGGAGGCCATGAGGGCCGAGAACGTGGATAGGGGGGCCACGCCCTTCGGCCGGGATAAGGTGGGCGAGCAGGTGGCGAGCGAGGCCTTATCCATATTTGATGACCCGAGGAGCCCGGAGAACCCCGTGAGGATGGAGAGGGACATGGAGGGCATCCCGACCAGGCGTGTGGCCCTGGTGGAGGAGGGCGTCCTCAAGGAGCACCTCACCGATTACTATTACGCCCAGAAGTGGGGTGTGGAGCCGACCGGGAGCTGCACCAGGCCCTGGCCGAGGCTCGTGGAGGCAGCTCCCCATGTAGACCACATATTCCTCCAGGTGAGGAGCCGGGAGGAAAAGGCGTTAGAGGACCTGATAGGCGAGGTGGATAAGGGCTTCCTCATAAAGGACGTGATGGGGGTCCACCAATCGGATTTCAGGAGCGGTAGGTTCAGCCTCCCGGCCTCCGGATGGCTCGTAGAGAACGGCGAGCTCAGGAAGCCCGTCCTTAGGCTCATGATGAGCGGGACCATGCCCGACCTGCTGAAGAAGGTGGATGCCGTCTCCAAGGAGAGGAAGAGGTTCTTGGCCATGACGAGGGGCTACTTCCCGGCCCTGAGGGCCAGGGGCGTCCATGTGGTAGCCACGAAATCCCCCCTCAAGCACAGGATAGCCATGAGGATAATGAGCCTGCTGGCCAGGCTGGGCTTGATCAAGGTCGTCTGAAGCGCCTGGAGCGTCTTCTCCGCTTTTTCCTCCTTCTACCGTGCCTTTGGCGGCCAGAAACGACGACCAGCTTGTACTCACCACCTCGCTCCACCAGGACACCCGATCTGACCAGGTCGGCGAGGGCCGGCCTCAGGAGGCGTGGCTTAAGGCCCGTGAGGGAGGAGAGCTCGTGGAGCGTGAGTCCCGAGGGCCTCTGGATGAAGGCCTCCATGATGAGGGCCTGCCTCCCGGGTAGCCCGGACAGCACGTCCGGCAGGACGTAGATGACGCAGCCCTCCCTGACCACCTTACGGGCCTTAAGCCGCCTGCACCCCTCCTCCAACAGGTCCTCGGCCTCCTTAAGGTCCAGGCCGAGTTCCTCGGAGACGCGGGATGCCGTCAGGACGCCAGCATACCTCCTCCAGAGGCCCGGGAGCTCGTCGAGTAGGCTGACCTCGCGCTTCCTCTCGCGGGCCAAGAGGGGGGCCGCGAGGCAGGCCAGGGCCATCGGGAGGGATAGGGCCCATGGGGGGCTCAGGAAGAAGCATAGGGAGCCGAGGGAGGCGAGCACGAAATCCGATATGAGCACCGCCCTCGGCTTCACTCCTATCCACCTGTAGGCGAGGCAGGCGGGAGCCGAGATGTACAGGCCCGCCAGGAAGGATGCCAGTAGGGCTGCCTCGAACTCGAGCACGGTCTTGAACATGTTGAACAGGGCCCACCCGAGGGACAGAGAAGTAGCCACCCCGCAGAGCACGGCCTGGTTCTTCTCCAACTTCCACATCTGGTTTGCGGTCCCTCTATATAAGCGCGCCCGGGCAGCAGGTTATAAGGCTCTGGCCTCCGACCCCCTGGGAGGCCAGCCTGTTGGCCGAGGTAAGACCCGAGGACTACTTCCCCTACCCCGAGTTCAGGAAATACCAGCGGGAGGTAATCTCCTTCGCCTACGGGGTCATGCTGGGGGGCAGGATAGGGCTGGTACACGCCCCCTGCGGCATAGGGAAGAGCATAGCCGTCCTAACGGCCTTTCTCATGGCCAGGGAGGCCGGCCTGGGCGGCGATGCGAAGCTGATGGTGCTCACCAGGACCAAGGCCCAGCTCGAGATCTACGTCCGGGAGGTCAGGAGGCTGAGGGAAGAGAAGGGCGTGGTCCTAAGGGCCGCCGTCTTCGCGAGCAGGCAGGACATGTGCCCCCTCAGGTCCGAGAGGGAGGCCCTGGCGAAGGCCAGGTACAAGGACTTCCTCAGGGTCTGCAAGGAGCTCAGGAGGACGGGCTCGTGCCCTTACTATGAGGAGACGTACGGGAGGAAGCTCAGGCCCTCGTCCAGGGCCCTCTCGGCGATGAGGAAGCTGGCCGGCCTGGGCGCCAGCCTCCCGGGCGAGGCCGTGCGGATATGCCATGATGAGGGTGTGTGCGCCTATGAGGTCGTGAAATGCCTCATGAGGAGGGCGGACATCATGGTGGGCAATTACAACTACCTCCTGCTCAGGCCGGTGAGGGAGGCCATCCTATGGCGCTTCGGGGCCGACCTCCCCGAGCTCAACTGCGTCGTGGACGAGGCCCACAACATAGATAAATGGGCCGTCGATGTGATGTCGGATGAGATATCCAGCACCTCCTTCAGGAGGGCCGATAAGGAAGCGGACGAGTACGCGGTCGAGGATAGGGGCCTCATGTCCCTCATGGCCGACGTGATAGACAAGATGGGCCTCGAGACCTACAGGCTCTACGGGCCCGAGTACGAGCGCCTAATCGACCCGGATATCCTCGCGGACATGCTGGTATCCGAGCTCGGCCTCACGAGCGATAGGCTCCTCTTCTCCTTCCTCAGGTTCCTCGAGGAGGAGGGGGACAAGATAAGGCTCTCCAAGGCCGAGGAGGGGCAGGCCCCCATCTCCTACGTGGGGCGGTGTGCCTCCTTCCTCCTCGATTTCCTCAAGCTGAGGGGGCGAGAGTTCGCCCACTACTCGCTTGCCCTCGAGAGGGATGGGCAGGTGAGGGGGAGGCTCGGGGTCAGGTGCCTCGACCCGTCCATGGCCACGGACATCATGAACGAGCTCCGGTCGCTGGTGATGATGAGCGGGACGCTCTGGGACCCGGATTACTACATCGAGGTCCTCGGCCTCGATAGGGAGAGGGTGGATTTCCTCAGGGTGCCCAGCCCCTTCCCGAGGGCCAATAGGCTCCTGCTCGTCGATAAGGCCGTCTCCACCAAGTACGAGCTCAGGGGGGAGGCCGAGTTCGATACGATAGCGAGGAGGCTGGGCGTCCTGATAAAAGCCGTGGGAGGAAGGGTGGCCGTCTACTTCCCTTCCTATGACGTGATGAAGGCCGTGCTGAAGCGCCTTAAGCTGGATGTGCCATGCCTGGTCGAGGAGAGGAGGACCAAGGTCGAGGACGTGCTCTCCTTCCTCACGTCGAACGAGGAATGCGTTTTGTTCGGCGTGGCGAGGGGGAAGGTCAGTGAGGGCGTCGATTTATCGGCCGGCGGGAGGGGCCTCCTATCTGGCGTGATAATAGTGGGCCTGCCCTACCCCAAGAAGACGGGTCTTCAGGAAGCTCTGACGGCCTACTTCGAGGAGAAGTTCGGCCGGAGGGGCTGGCACTACGCCAACAGGGTCCCGTGCCTGGTGGCCCTCGCCCAATCGGCTGGGAGGCTCCAGAGGAGCGAGCGGGACAGGGGCGTGGTGGTCATCATGGATAAGAGGGCCGCTGGCCGCTTCAGGCGGTACCTGCCCCGGGATTGGCGTGCCGACATGAGGGCCAGCCAGAACCTCGAGGTCCTCGTGAGGACCATAAGGGAGTTCATGGGCAATTAAAGGGCAGGAGGGCCCCTTTAGGGCCGAGGGAGCAAGAACGGTTTAAATAGAACTCCCCAAAATATAATTGGCAGGTGGCGGGTTTGAGCCAGGGGATACCGATCGAGAAGGTGGACGAGTACACGTGGATGATACCCAAGTACAGGCCCGATATGCGTGTCCCAGCCATAATATTCGCTAACGAGGAGCTCCTCACCAAGATGAAGCAGGACAGGACGCTCTGGCAGGCAGCTAACGTGGCCTGTCTCCCGGGCATCTACAAGCACGCCATAGTCCTGCCGGACGGCCACGAGGGCTACGGCTTCCCCATAGGGGGCGTTGCCGCCACGGACCGGTATGAAGGCGTGATAAGCCCGGGAGGAGTGGGATACGATATCAACTGCGGGGTAAGGCTCATAACGACGAATCTGAGCGAGGACGAGGTCAGGCCCGTCCTGAAGAAGCTCGTGGACACCCTCTTCAGGAACGTCCCCTGCGGCCTCGGGAGCAGGCGCAAGGACTTCAAGGTGAGCCCCAGGGATCTCGACAACATGGTGGTCGAGGGGGTCCAGTGGCTCGTGGACCGCGGCTTCGGCTGGCCCGAGGACATAGAGCACTGCGAGGAACGCGGGTGCATGGAGGGTGCTGACCCGAGCAAGGTGAGCCCCACGGCCAAGAACAGGGGCCTGGCCCAGATAGGGACGCTCGGGAGCGGGAACCACTTCCTCGAGGTCCAGAAGGTCGATAAGATATACGATGAGAGGGTCGCCAGGGTCTTCGGCATAACCCACGAGGGTCAGGTCACGGTCATGATACACTGCGGCTCCAGGGGCTTCGGCCACCAAGTCTGCAGCGATTACCTGCGAGTCATGGAGAGGGCCGTCCGTAAGTACGGCATAAAGCTCCCCGACCGGGAGCTGGCCTGTGCCCCGGGGACGAGCAGGGAGGCGGAGGACTACTTCGCCGCCATGGCCTGCGCCGTCAATTACGCTTTCTGCAACCGCCACGCCATAATGCACTGGGTCCGGCAGTCCTTCGAGCAGGTCTTCGGGCGATCGGCCGAGGACCTGGAGATGAAGCTCTGCTACGACGTGGCCCATAACATAGCCAAGGTGGAGTGGCACGTCATAGATGGCAGCAGGAAGCTCGTCTTCGTCCACCGCAAGGGCGCTACCCGTGCCTTCCCGCCCGGGCACCCCGATATACCCAAGGACCACAGGTCCGTGGGGCAGTGCGTCCTCATACCCGGCAGCATGGGGACGAGCTCCTGGGTCCTCGTGGGGACCAAGAAGGCCATGGAGATAACGTTCGGCAGCACGGCCCACGGTGCCGGCCGCATGATGAGCCGTGCGGCAGCCGTGAGGCGCTTCAAGGGCCACGATGTCATGAGGCGTCTCGAGAGCAGGGGGATAGCCGTCCGCTGTGCCTCCCTGCGCGTCCTGGCGGAGGAGAACGACCCGGCCTACAAGGACGTGGACCAGGTGGCCCTCG
>CAYNQQ010000008.1:0-15370 GCA_964399385.1 uncultured Candidatus Bathyarchaeia archaeon
GGCGTGCCTCTCAAGGACCTGGTGACGGGCAAGCGTGAGAAGCCGATGAGGTGATAGCTGTGTCGGCCGAGGAAGCAGGCCCCGGGGAAATAAAGCTCTTCGGGAAGTGGAGCTTCAGGGGCGTCGAGGTAAGGGACCCGGGGCTGAAGCGCTACATATGCCTTAAGCCCGTCTACTGGCCGCACAGCATGGGCCGCCACGAGCACAGGCGCTTCGGGAAGGCAGAAGTCAACATAGTCGAGCGCTTCATAAACCAGCTCATGAGGCCCGGCAGGAACACGGGCAAGAAGGCCAAGGCCATAAAGGCCGTCAGGAACGCCTTCGAGATAATACACCTCAGGACGGGCGAGAACCCGATACAGGTCCTCGTGAGGGCTATAGAGAACTCGGCCCCCTGCGAGGACACGACCAGGATAGCCTACGGAGGCATAGTCTACCACGTATCGGTCGATATATCGCCCCAGAGGCGCGTTGACCTGGCCTTAAGGCATTTGGCTGAGGGGGCCAGGATGGCGGCCTTCAGGAGCCCGAGGTCCCTGGAGGAATGCATAGCCGAGGAGCTCATCCTCGCCTCGAGGGGCGATATGAGGAGCCATGCCGTCCAGAAGAGGCACGAGATGGAGCGTATAGCCGAGGCGAGCAGGTAAGGCCCCCGGAAGCCCCTCTCCCGGGCCCATCGCTGTTCTCACGGGGGGCCATCGGCTCCATTACAGACCTCCCGGTCTGAAATAAAACGGTGCCAAAGGATATAAGAGCCCCTTCTCGCCTCCCCCCTGAGAGGGGCTGGCCATGTCCATGATGATGTGGACGGAGAAGTACAGGCCCAGGAGCCTCGACGAGATGGTGGATCAAGAGGAGATAGTGGCCAGGCTTAAGGGCTTCGTCAAGACGGGCAACGTCCCCCACTGCCTCTTCGCCGGCCCGCCCGGGACGGGCAAGACCACGGCCGCCTTATGCCTCGCCCACGACCTCTACGGGCCCGATTACCACAACTACATCATGGAGCTGAACGCGAGCGATGAGAGGGGCATCAACGTCATAAGGGAGACGGTGAAGACATTCGCCCGCAGCATGGCCATGGGCAAGGTCCCGTTCAAGCTCCTCATCCTGGACGAGGCCGACAACATGACAGCTGATGCCCAGCAGGCCCTCAGGCGCATAATGGAGAGGTACACGGAGACCTGCCGTTTCATCCTCATAGCCAATTACTCGGCCAGGATAATAGAGCCCATCCAGTCGAGGTGTGCCCCCTTCAGGTTCACCTACCTCAAGCCGGAGCACATAGCCGCGAGGCTGAAGTACATAGCCGAGCAGGAGAACGTGGAGCTCCTCGACTCAGGTATAGAGGCCATCCTCGATGTGAGTGGAGGGGATCTGAGGAAGGCCATAAACACCCTCCAGGCCGCCGCCAGCATAGGGAAGCCCATAGATGCCGATGTGGTCTACTCGGTCGTGGGCCACGCCAACCCCTCCTACGTGAAGGACATGATAGAGGCCGCCATGGAGGGTCAGTTCCTGAAGGCCCGCGAGATGCTGAGGGACCTCATATGGCGTTACGGCGTGGCCGGGACCGACCTGATAAGGCAGATACACTCCCAGATCTTCAAGCTCGATATACCCGAGAAGTGGAAGATCAGGATAGCGGAGGTCGTGGGCGAGATAGACTTCAGGCTCGTCATGGGGGCCAACGAGGAAGTCCAGCTCAGCGCCCTGCTGGCGAGGCTGGCCGAGTTCGGCCAGCTCATAGGGCGCGGGGGATGAAAAGGCGTGGGCGCCGTCCTCTGGACGGTGAAGTACAAGCCCAGGACCCTCTCGGAGGTAGTCGGGAACGAGGAGGCCAAATCCAAGCTCGTGGCATGGGCTAAGGCCTGGAAGGAGGGCCGGGTGCCCAAGAAGAAGGCGGTCTTCCTCTATGGGCCGCCCGGGACGGGCAAGACGGTCACTGTCGAGGCCCTCGCTAACGATCTCGGGTTCGAGCTCATAGAGACGAACGCGAGCGATTTCAGGACCGAGGCCCAGATAAAGAGGATCGTGGGCTCTGCCTCCCAATCGGCCTCCCTGACGGGCAAGCCCAGGATGCTCTTGTTTGACGAGCTGGATGGCATAGCTGGCACGGCCGACGCCGGCGGCCTGAAGGCCATAGCGGAGATAATAAAGCAGGCCCGCTGCCCCGTGGTCCTCATAGCCAATAACCCGTGGGACCCGAGGTTCAGGCCGATAAGAGATATGTGCCTCATGATAGAGTTCAAGAGGGTGGGCAAGAGGGATATAATCAGGCACCTCCAGAGGATCTGCGAGAAAGAGGGCATAAGGGCCGATAGGAAGGCCCTGGCCTTCATAGCCGATAGGGCGGATGGCGATGTGAGGTCGGCCGTGGTGGACCTCCAGGCCGTGGCCCAGGGCAGGAAGGAGATAACCTACGAGGATGTGGCCTGGCTGGGCACGAGGGATAGGAAGAAGGAGATATTCAGGGTCCTCGGCAATATATTCCATGCCGATAAGTGCTCGAGGGCCCTCGCGGCCGTCAAGGAGGCGGATATAGATATGGACATGCTCTTCGAGTGGGTATACGAGAACGTGCCGAGGGTCTACACGGACCCGAGGGAGATGGCCAAGGCCCTCGATGCCCTCTCCAGGGCCGATGTCTTCAAGGGCCGCATAATAAGGACCCAGGACTGGGGCCTCGGCAGGTACTTCACGACCTTCATGACGGCCGGGGTCGCGATGGCCAAGGAGAAGAAACCCGGCTTCGTGAAGTTCTCCTTCCCGGAGAGGATAAGGTATCTCTCGAGGGGCAAATCGGAGCGCGAGCTCCAGATGAAGATAGCGGAGGCCATAAAGGGGAGATGCCATATCTCGGCCAAGGAGGCCAAGGAGAAGGTGATGCCCTACCTACGCTTCATATTCCAGAACAACCCGGAGATGGCCGCCGGCCTCGCGAGATGGCTCGGCCTCGACGAGGAAGCCATAACCTTCCTGACGGCCGACAAGAAGAAGGCCAAGCAGATATTATCCCTCATGGAGAAGACCTAAGAGCTCTCGAGGCCGAGGTCAGCCGATATGGCTCTCGTGAGTTCCTCCTCGAGCTCCTCGGCAGGTATGGATTTCAGGCTTATGAGGGTCGTCCGCCCCCTGTAGCCTGGCCCGGAGGGCCTGGCAGATATGACCTCGAGCTCGGCGAGCTCCTGGACGTATTTCCAGAGCTGGGTGTGCTTCCTGGGCTCCTGCCCGAATTCCTCGCAGACGATCTTGTAGGCGTCCTCGGCCTCCCCCATGGATATGTAGGCCTCGTCCGTGAACCTGAAGGTCCTCGCTATCCCGAGGAGGAAGAGCTTGGCGTGGAGGTTGAGCGCATCTATGACCTCCTTGGCCACCGGCCACACCTGGACCACGGCCTTCCTCACGTGCTCCGACATGACCTCGGAGCGTCCCTCGAGCTCCGCGAGCTTCCCGGCCCTCCACAGTAGCTCTATGGCGTAGCGGGCATCCCCCCTCTCGGCCGAGATATCCGCTATGAATTCCACCACGTGCTCCCTTATGGCCCCCTCGTAGAAGGCGAGCCTGACCCTATCCATGAGTATATCCATGAGCTGCTCCTTGCTGTACCTCGGCATGTGGATCACGTATTCCTCGAGGGTGCTTCTCGTGGCGGGGTCGAGGAGCTCGAGCTTCCTCGGGTCCCTGAGGACGCATATCAGGGATAGCCTGAACGGGCCCTCGACCCTATCGTCATGGGCCCTCGACAGATCGTAGAAGGGGTCGGGGCCGCATTTCTCTATGAGGACCTCCATGTCGTCCAGGGTTATTATCATGTAGGCGTCATGCCTGTCCAGGAGGTCCATGAGCCTGGACATGAGTTCGTTCGTGGAGAAACCCCTATCCGGTATCCTGGGGTCGAGCTGCCTTATGGCCCTCAAGAGGACCCTCGTGAAACTCCCCCTCTCCTTACGGCAGTTGACGTGAACGTAATAGAAGTTGAGCCCCTTCCTGTGCCCCTCGACGGTGATGAGCTGGCCGAACTTCTTGGCCGTCACGGTCTTCCCGGTGCCTATATCGCCCGTTATCAGGACCCTCCGGGCCATCTTGCCGGGTTTCTCGAGTATGGGCCCGAACACATTCAGCAGCTCCCCGAGCTGTTTCTCCCTGTGCGGCAGCTTCTCCGGTATGTAGTCTATGCTTAGGACTTCCTCGTTCTTGAAGAGCTTAGACCTCGCGAAGGGGCCAGGCGAGCGCATTTCCCATCGTTTCCTGGGTCCTCGCGGTCCCTTTTATACTCTTTGTACCACGGCTGTTTCAGGCCGGAGGAGAGGGGTAAGTGAAAGTAATATCAGGCGGTCCCCGGGCGCGGGGGCGTATCGCGTAGCCGGGCCCTAAGGACGCTTATGCCCGCTATGTCCCCCACTACCTCGATCCTGAATAATACATCCGGTTTCTCGAGGTCAACTCTCGCCCCCGTGGCCTCCATGATGGCCTTGCCAAGGGCCCTCTCGAGCTCCGAGCTTGATTTTATGGCTCGGCCCCTCCGCCTGCACCTGACCGCGAAGCTCAGGCCGGGCCTGAGGCCGATCTCCCTGGCAAGCCTCAGGCAGGCCTCCTCTATGCTCCCGGGGCTGGCCTGGACGACCGCGTGGAGCGGGAAGACGTGCTCCACGTAAGCCATCTCCATGGACCTCACGGCCTTAAGGGCCTCATCTGGCCTGAGGGCCGTCCTGACGAGCAGCACGCCTGGGTAGCCTGTCCTCAGGACCTCCACCGACCTGTCGTGCCTGACCAGGGCATCTAATATCTCGACCTCGGCTTTCTCCTCCTTCCCCGGCCTCGTGGTGGCGATGAGCTTCGCATCAAAATAAATATGGGGGGGTTTCAACGCTCGCGTTTTCCTTCTATGAACTCCTCGACCCACCTCAGGGCGACGTCATCCGGCACCTGCACGGGCGGGTGCTTGAAGGCCCAGGCCGATATGCTGATGAGAGGGCCAGCCACGCCTCTGTCGAGGGCGAGCTTCACGGCCCTTATGACGTCCACGACCACGCCGGCGGAGTTGGGCGAGTCCTCGACCTTCAGCTTCAGGTCTATGGTGAGCTCCGTCCCTCCGAACTTCAGGGCCCTTATGTGTATGTAGCATATCTTCGTGTCGCCCAGGAAGGGCACGTAATCGGAGGGCCCTATGCGCGTCGGGACCTCGTAGGGCACGAGGCTGGTGACGGCCTCCGTCTTGCTTATGCGCTTGGTCTTCAGCCTCTCCTCCATCGTCATGTTCAGGAAGTCCGTGTTCCCTCCCACGTTCAGCTGGTAGGTCTCGAGTATCTTGGCCCCGCGGTTCACGAGCAGGTTGACGAGCGTCCTGTGGACTATGGTGGCCCCCACCTGGCTCTTTATATCGTCGCCGGCGATGGGAAGGCCAGCTTCCTCGAACCTCTTGGCCCACTCGGGGTCGGAGGCTATGAATTCCGGTATACAGTTCACGAAGGCGACGCCGGCCTTGAGGCATGCCTCGGCATAGTAGCGGGTGGCCTTGTAGCTCCCGACGGGCACGAAGTTTATCAGCATATCGGCATCTACTTCCTTCAGCACCTCGGCCACGTCCACGGGCTCCACATCGTTATCATCGTAGGCCTTGAACGGCTCAACCATGTGCGGCGCCACGCCATCCAGCTTGGGGGCTGGCAGAACCTCGACGCCGAGCTTGGGCACGTCGGCGAACTTCACGCAGCAGTTAGGCTCCACGAAAATGGCCTCGCCGAGGTCCCTGCCTATCTTATCCTTGTTCACGTCGAAGGCGGCCACGAACTCTATATCGCTCACCTTGTACCCGCCGAAGTCATCGTGCATGAGGCCGGGGAGGTCCCCGCCGTTCCTGTAGTAGAATATGCCCTGGACTAAGGCTGACGCGCAGTTCCCCACCCCTGCTATTGCGACCTTAATACGTCCCATCTCCTCACCCCCACATCTCAAACCTACTATTTAACCGGGTGAGAAGAATGCACTTTAACGCCTGAGGAGTTACTTATAAACTTTTACCATAGCGGGCTCAGCACTCAAGATCCCGATCACATCCTCAGCGAGGTTGGGGTCATCACCGCCCGCCGGGGGGATGTGGCGGGCCGGGGGAATAAGCTTGCGCTATCGGCGCGCGATTACCGGAGGTGAGTTCTGCCTTTAAGGTGGGGGGTCGAGGGTTTAGGTCATGCCGCCTGAGGCCGGGAGGAGGGGCCTGACGGCCAGGGCCGTGGCGCTCGGGGCACTACTGTCCGTGCTCTACACGGTGGTGAACACCTACCTGAACGTGAACTTCGGCCTGGGCTTCGGCTACACCACCATAACCATCCTCCTGGCCTACGGCCTCTTCCACAAATTAGGGCGCGGCTCCAGCAAATCCGAGATATCAGCCTGCGTGCTCGCCGCCGGGATGGCCCTGCCCATAGGCTGGACGACGGCCTTCATCATTTACGCCTCGGAGAACGTAGATGGCCTCGAGCTCCCCTGGTGGCTGGCCCCTCCCGGCCTCGGCAGGACGGGTAGCTCGGAGATATCCCTCTCGGCCTGGCTGGTCCCGCTGTCCGTCCTATTCGCGATATCGGCTCTATCCGTGGCCGCGGGCATGGTGGTTGCCTACGCCGTCCAGCCCCTCATAGATAAATCGGAGCGCATGGTCTTCCCCTTCTACAGGGCGCCAGCCACCATAATAGACGCCTGCTTCGAGGAGGGAGGGCGGAGGCTCAAGCTCATATCCTACTTCATGGCCTTGGGCTTCGCGGTAACGGTCCTCCAGTACGTCCTCGAGGCTCTGGGCCTCCCGGCCGTGCTGGTGGACCTATCGCCCTACCTGCCCGAGGGCTGTGTCTTCGGCATCTACATCAGCCTCGTCTTCCTGGCCTGCGGGCTCATGATAGGGCCTGCCGTCTCCTTCAGCATGCTCTTGGCCAGCCTTGTGGCTTACACCCTCCTGGTCCCCATGCTCGTCTCTAAGGGCCTCCTGGCGCCGGCGGGGCCCATGGAGCTCTACAGGGAGGCCGTCATGGGGTTCTTCATCTCGCCCGCGCTCGGGATGATGCTGCTCGGGGGCCTCCTCACCACGGCCCTCAGGGCCCTCTCCAAGAGGATAAGAGGGAAGCCGCGGGAGGAAGCCAGGCCGGAGGCCCCGGGCCTCGGCTACGGCGAGCTGATATCCTACTTCTTCAGGTCCCTCAGGGCCAACAGGAAGCTTCTCGTGCTGTACGTGGCGATAACCACCTCCGTGGCCATCCTGGCCTTCTTCCTCAACCCCCTAAGCCCCCTGAGCCCCCTCGTATCCGTGGCCGTGGCCATCCTATCGGCCACCCTCCTGATGCTCATGGATTACGCCGTCCTGGTGAAGATGGCGGGCGAAGTCGGGATGACGACCGGCACCCACGAGTTCTGGCTCTACGCGGCCCCCATCCTGGCGACCGGGTATAAGGGCTACACGCCCTACATCATCATGCCGGGGGAGGGGACCCACGGGGCCTGGGAGGGCGTGCTCCTCTCGGGCTACGGGAAGGTCAGGCGGGAGCTCGGTCTGGAGCTCAAGGACATAATGAAGGCCAGGCTGGTGTCGTGGCTCCCGAGTTTCGCGGCGAGCGCCGGCTTCATAATCTTGGCCTGGAGGCTCTGGGGCCTCGGCAGCCCTCAGATGCCGTGCGTCAGCCTGATGCTCAGCCTCCCCCTCATCAGGATGGTGGCCGAGAGGAGGATAAAGGGCATAATAGACCCCGTGACCTTCGCGCTCGGGGCCCTCGCAGGCGCCCTGCTCGAGGCCCTGACGCCGCTTTCCCTCATGGGCCTGGCCCTGGGCCTCGTCCTACCGCCTTATTACGCCATACCGTTCGCCCTCGGGGGCCTCCTCAGGGTCATCCTCGACCGCAGGATGGGGCGAGGCTGGTTCGAGCGCGAGGGGATGCCCATAGCCTCGGCCCTCATAGCCAGCTCGGTCCTCGCCCAGGCGGCCTACCTGGCCCTCATGGTGTTGGCGGGTTGAAGAGGCCCTTCGCGCCTAACCTCACCTTATCCATTATGTACTCCAGGGGGACGAACCTGTCCGCTGCACGCCTCAGCTCCTCCCCGACGGCGTTGGAGAACATGGCTATCTCCACCTTCTTCCCCTTCCTCTTCACGGCCCTAACGGCCTCCACGAAATCCGTATCGCCCGAGACCAGGATGGCCGTATCGTAGGCATCGTCGTAGGCGAGGGTGAGCATATCGGTCGTCAGGGCCACATCGGTCCCCTTCTCGATCCACTGCCCATTCCTGAAGCGCTTGGGTATTGCTTTCACGCTGAAGCCCCCTCCAGCCTCGAGGGCCCTTATGAAGCTCTCCACCTTCCTCTTCTCCTCCTCCTTCTCCGGGTTGTAGGTCACGTATATGTAGGTCCTAAGGAGGCGGCGCCCGCTGGCGAGCTCCCTCACGAGCTTGAAGTAATCTATCTTCTGGCCGAACTGCCTCAGCTGGCCGTAGAGGTTGGGGCCATCTATGAATATCATGACCCTCTCCTGGAAATCCAGCACGCGCCTGATGGCCTTCTCCACGGCCCTCTCGATCGTGCTGACGAAGCCCTCGAGCGCTTCCCGTGCGTCTTCCCTGCTCAAAACCAGCACCTTGGGGCAGCGTGCATCCTCCTTATAAGGATTCCGCTGGGGTGAAGAGCCCGGCCAGGACGCCCTATGGCGGGAGGGGGCCCGTTTCTGGCCCGCTATTACTTACACCGACCTCTCCCACGTGGGGATGGTAAGCCCTTGGGAAGCGCTCCTTTATAGGGCCCTCCCAAGCTCTAACGAGCATGAGGGAAGAGCTGAGGAGGGCCATTTGCGACGTGGAATTCGAATTCCTGAACTCCAAGGTGAGGGTTCAGGCCGAGCAGGACTTCCAGGCCATAGAGCTCCCCGGCCTCAAGCTCGGGCCCTTCAGTAGAGGGGAGCGGTATAGCATGCCCCTCTGGGCCGCCGAGGAGCTCGAGAGGAAGGGCATAGTGAGGATGGTCGAGAGACCCGAGCTGGGCGATGAGGACCTCATGAGGTTCCACAGCAGGGAGACGGGCCTTCCCGGCGGCCCCCTCGAGCTCCCGGGGGATTTCTACCCGAGGCTGAGGAGGCTCCTCAGGAAGCTCGAGGAGGAGGCCAGGAGAGACCCATCCCTCCTGCCGAACCTCGAGAAGCTGAGGGCCAGGGCACAGGACATAGTGAACGCGAGGCTGAAGAAGATAGTGTCCCTCGCCTCGAGCGTGGCCAGGAGCCCCATGACGAGGAAGTACCTGACGCCCGAGGAGGAACTCCTCTTCGACCTGATAGGCGACCTGGCGGACACCTGGCGCGAGGAGGTGGTCTGAGCTGCAGGAGGCCGTGGAGCCCGGGGGGCCGTCGGCGGAGGAGATGTTCAGGGAGCTCTTCAAGACCGAGAAGTACAGGCAGAGGATAGCCAAGATGGCCAGGGACCTGAGCACCTCCGTCGTGGTGGACTTCGAGGACATATACTCCATGAGCGCCGAGGTCGCGAGGGCCCTCGTAGAACAGCCGACGGCCGTGCTGGCCCAGGCATCCGTGGCCGCCAAGGAGCAGCTCAGGATAGAGGAGCCCGAGTACGCCGAGAAGGTGAGGGAAGTAATCGTCCGCGTGAGCAGGCTCCCGGACCTACTGCCCCTGAGGAAGCTGAGCTCATCCTACATAGGGAAGCTGGTCTCCATAGAGGGCATAGTGGTGAGGGCGACGCCCGTCAAACCCATGGTCGTTAACGCCGTCTTCAGGTGCCTTAAGTGCGACCAGCCCATACCGACCAACCTTAGGAAACCGCTTCTGGTGCCCCCTCAGCCCAGGACCTGCCCCTACTGCAAGTGCAAGGGGCCCTTCGAGCTCGACGAGGAGAAGACGGAGTTCGTGGACTACCAAGAGATAAGGGTCCAAGAGAAACCGGAGGATCTGCCCCCCGGCCAGCTCCCGAGGTGGGTTAACGTCCGCATCGTGGGCTCCGACCTCGTGGACGTGGCCAGACCGGGCGATAGGGTGGTCGTCACGGGCATCGTGAGGGTGGCCAGCCCCTCCGGCCGCAGGGGCCTCGAGATGTACATAGAGGCGAACAACATAGAGGTGGCCACGAGGGAGGCCGAGGCCGTCGAGATAAGCCCAGAGGAGGAAGAGGAGATAAGGAGGCTGGCCAAGGACCCGAACATCCACGAGAAGATAATAAGGTCCATAGCGCCCTCCATATACGGCTACGAGCACATCAAGGAGGCCATAATGTACCTCCTCTTCGGCGGCGTCACGAAGGAGCTCCCAGACGTGCGCAAGAGAGGCGATATCCACATCCTCCTCATAGGCGACCCCGGCACGGGCAAGAGCGCCCTGCTGCAGTACGTGGCCAGGATAGCCCCCAGGGGCCTCTACACGAGCGGGAGGGGGAGCACGGCCGCCGGCCTAACGGCAGCCGTGATACGCGAGGCACAGGGAGGCATGAGCCTTGAGGCTGGCGCTCTCGTCTTAGCCGATAAGGGCGTGGCGGCCATAGACGAGATTGAGAAGATGAGACCCGAGGACAGGGTGGCCATCCACGAGGCATTGGAGCAGCAGACCATCTCCATCGCCAAGGGCGGTATAGTGGCCACCCTGAACGCGAGGACAGCCGTCCTGGCGGCCGCGAACCCTGCCCTGGGCCGTTATGACCCCTACAGGTCGGTGGTGGAGAACATATCGCTCCCGATAACCATACTATCGCGTTTCGACCTCATCTTCGTGATAAGGGACGTGCCGGATAAGGAGCGCGATGCCCGGATGGCTGAGCACATCCTCGAGACGCACAGGGCGAGGGAGGCGAGTGTTGAACCGCCCATACCGCCCGAGCTACTGCGCAAGTACATAAGCTACGCGAAGATGATAGAGCCCAAGCTCACGGACGAGGCCATCCAGAAGATAAGGGATTTCTACCTCCAGATGAGGGCCAAGAGCGAGGAGGAAGGAGCCCCCATAGCCATAACGGCCAGGCAGCTCGAATCCCTGATAAGGATAGCCGAGGCGAGGGCGAGGGCGGCCCTAAGGGAGTACGTGACGGCCGAGGACGCGGAGGCCGCCATAAACATAATGAAGAGGTCCCTCCAGGAGGTCGGCATAGATCTCGAGACCAAGAGGATAGATATAGATGTCATCATGACGGGCAAGCCCAAGAGCCTGAGGGACAAGCTACACGCCGTCTTGGACGCGATAGGGAGGCTCGATGAGGGGGACGGGGTGGGCGAGGAAGACCTGATAAGGGAGCTCGAGCCGGAGGGCATAAGCGAGCAGGACATCAAGAGGCTGTTGGGCATACTCCTGAGGGACGGGATGATATTTGAGGTAAGGCCGGGGAGGTTCAGGAAGGTGTGAGGGTGGGGCTTGAGGGTTGACGAGCTCCCCGTGGACGAACAGGTGAAGGCCATCCTGAGCGAGCAGGGCATCTCGGAGCTCTTCCCCCCTCAGGAGGAGGCCATAAGGGCCGGCGTCCTCGAGGGCCGCAATCTGGTCTTGGCGAGCCCCACGGCCTCCGGCAAGACGCTCGTGGCCATCCTATGCGCCATGAAGCACGTCCTCGAGCGCGGGGGTAAGGTCCTCTACCTCACGCCCCTCAGGGCCCTCGCGAACGAGAAGTATGACGAGTTCAAGCGCTTCGAGAAGGTGGTCAAGCCGGACGGCAGCCACGTGAGGGTGGCGATATCAACGGGCGATTACGATAGCCCTGAGCTCGAGCTCGCGGCCGCCGATATAATAATAACGACGAACGAGAAAGCGGATTCCATACTGAGGCACAAGCCGCCCTGGGTGGGCCAGATATCGCTCGTCATCGCGGACGAGGTGCACCTCCTCACCTTCCCGGACAGGGGGCCGACCCTTGAGGTGGTGCTGGCGAGGATAAGGCAGGTGAACCCGGATGTGCAGGTCCTGGCTCTCTCGGCCACGATAAGCAACGCCGGCGAGCTGGCCGAGTGGCTTGGGGCGGCCATGGTAGATATGGACTGGAGGCCTGTAAGGCTCAGGGAGGGCGTGCTCTACAGGGGCGAGGTATGGTTCAAGGACGGAGAGGTCCTCGACCTCGGGCCCGGGGGGCTCGAGAAGCCCATCCACGCCCTAATAGATAGGACGCTGAGGCTGGGGGGCCAGGTTCTCATCTTCGTGGGCACGAGGCGCAGGGCCGTCAGCATGGCCAAGAGGCTGGCCGGCTTCGTGGAGGGGAGGCTTCCCGGGGCCTTAAGGGATCTGCTCGCCAGGGTGGCGGAGGAGGTCCTTGCCACCGGCGAGAGAACCAAGCTCAGCGAGCTCCTGGCCGAGCTCGTGAAACGCGGTGTTGCCTTCCACCACGCTGGCCTGGGCGGGCCCCACAGGAGGCTGGTGGAGAGGGAGTTCAGGTCTGGGCACATAAAGGTCCTCACGGCCACTCCCACTCTCGCCTATGGCGTCAACCTGCCCGCCAGGACGGTCATAATATACGATTACAGGCGCTACGAGCCGGGCTACGGTTATTACGATATAAGCGTCCTCGATTACAAGCAGATGACGGGCAGGGCCGGCAGGCCCAGATATGACGATATAGGGGAGGCCATCCTGGTGGCCAGGACGGAGGAGGAGCAGGAGTTCCTGATGAGGGCTTATGTGGAAGCGGAGCCCGAGCGTATCTGGTCCAAGCTCGCGAGCGAGAGGGCTGTCAAACCGCACGTCCTGGCCAGCATAGCTGCCGGTTACGCAAGCAATGAGGAGGAGCTCTGGGATTTCTTCTCCAAGACCTTCTACGCCCATCAATACGGCCTCGGCACCATGAGGGCCGTGCTCAGGAGAGCCCTGGCTTACCTGGAGGAGAACGGGATGGTCGTGAGGGAGGACGGCATCCTGAGGGCGACGGCCTTCGGGAGGAGGACCTCAGAACTGTATATAGATCCAGAGACGGCCGTCCTGATGAAGGAGGCCCTGACCTCCGAGGGGCCCGGGTCTCTCACGGACCTGAGCTTCCTCCACATGATAGCCCACACGCCCGATATGTGGCCCAGGCTCAGGCCCTACAGGCGCGAGCTCGAGGACCTCATGGGCTTCCTGGCGGAGCACGAGGAAGAGCTATTCTTCAGGCCGCCCGACCCAGAACTCGATGCCGTAGGGTTCGAGGAGTTCCTCAGGGAGATCAAGGCCGCAAGGGTCCTCGAGGCCTGGATAGAGGAGGAGCCGGAGGACTCGATAATGGGCCTGTTCGATGTCCAGCCGGGGGACCTATATAGGCTGGTCGAGACGGGGAGATGGCTCCTCTATGCAGCCCGGGAGTTGGCCGTCCTCTTCGGCCGCAGGGAGTACGCGGTCAGGCTCTCGGTGCTGATGAAGAGGGTGGAGCATGGGGTCAGGGAGGAGCTACTCCAGCTGGCCTCCCTGAGGGGTATAGGGCGCGTGAGGGCGAGGCTCCTCTACTCCGCGGGTTTCAGGAGCCTCGAGGACCTGAGGAGGGCCCCTGTGAGGGAGCTCCTGAAGGTGCCGGGCATAGGGCCCAGGCTCGCCCTCAGCATAAAAGAGCAGGTCGGCGGGGAGATAAGCGAGGAGGATTTAGAAGCCGTTAAGAAGGAGGAATGGGTCCAGAAGAGCCTCCTCGATTACTCCTCCTGAGCCCTCAGCCCAACTCCTCCGCCCACCTCGAGGCCAGTAGCTCTCTAACGGGGACGCCCCTCAGGGCCTCGGCCACCTTGCTCGCGGCCTTCTTGACGGAGTAGAGGGCGATGCCGAGCTTGACATCCTTGTTCACGAGGACTATGAGTATGGCCTCTTCCCCGGCCTTGGTGAGGAGGACGTAGCCGTCGGTCCCGGCTATTATGCCGAGCTCGAAGCCCCCGAGGCCGAGGTCTATGCCCATCCTCTCGGATATGCTAAGGACGGAAGAGCCCATGGCCGCCATGAGGTCTTCATCGACGCTCGAGGGCATGAAGCTCTCTATGACGAAGCCATCATAGCTTATTACGGCCAGGGCTCTGACACCCGGGACCTCATCTCTTATCGAGAGCAGGAGGCTTCTGAGGTCAACCGCCCCGGACATACCGCCCATCCTCCAGGTCCATTGCCATACCCGCCCCCGCTCTCATAAGCCTAACTACTAATGAGGGCGCCTGCCCCTGGCGATGATGGCCCTGGCCAAGAGCTTGAAGGGCTCCTCCACATTCAGCATGAGCTTCGAGGAGGTCCTGATGTATTTTATGGCACCGAGCTCCTCCCTCAGACGTTCTATCTCCTCATCGTTCACCTCGGGCTCGAGGTCGGCCTTGGTCCCCACAAGTATCACGGGTATGTCCTCGTTGACCTTTCTTATTATCTCGGCCCACTCCTTCAGGACGAGGAGGCTCGTGAAGGAGGATAGGTCGAAGGCGAGGATGGCCCCATCTGCCCCCCTCACTATCCTCGGTATCTCCCTGGCTATCCTCATGAACCTCGGCTGCCCGCTGAGATCGTAGATCACGAACTTACACCTCACGCCTCTCCCGAGGTCCACCACGCACACGGTTATGTTGAGCCCTATAGTGGTCTTGTGCTCGAAGAAGCGGCCGAGCTTGTAGGCATCTATCAGCGTGGTCTTCCCCACGCCCCCGTCCCCGGCGACGACCACCTTAAAAGCCCTCATCTAAGCCGTCGTCCCAGTCAGGGGTTATTAAGATTGCGCACAGTTATGCCAAGACTTATCTGATCGCCAGGGCTAACAAGCGGTGCCTTGGCGAAGGGAACAGCACTCATCGGCCTGGGGGTGCTCTTCGTCCTGGCCTCCTTCTACATGGCCTATGAGGCTCTCCTATCCGTTTGGTCGGGCTCGGGCGTGAAATGGCCTCTTGACGTGAACGTCCTCAAGTTAATCGAGGATTCCCTCGGCATCAGCCCGGCCTGGAGGACCAGTTTTGGCATGAGCTCCCTCTTCGAGGCCGGCGTCCTCTGTCTCCTGCTGCTCCTGGCGAACGCCGTGGGCTCGGGCCTGATATACCTGGGCCTCAAGGAGTTCGGCAGGAGACCCCCGCTCTTCGAGAGACTTATAAAGGAGCACGAGGGCTAACAGGGCAGGAGACCCGTCATGGAGGCGGCTAAAACGGCAGGAGCAGCCCTCCTCGCGGTGGGTATAGGCCTCATATTGTTCACGTTCTACTGCGCCTATTCTGCCTTCCTCGAGGCCACCAAGCTCGAGCTGCTCGTCACGGGCACCACCAACCCCTGGGAGGCATTTACGGCTGTCCTCGGCCCCCTGGTGAGGAGTTGTATCATGGTCATGTTCCTTGGGGTCATGGGCTGGGCTGGCGTTACCCTCACGAGCCGTGGCGTCCAGCTCTTCAGAATACCCGCGCCGAAGCCAGCGCCTAAGCCAGCTCCCCCGAGGCCAGCAGCCCCGGCCC